>CALKUW010000331.1 GCA_937996585.1 uncultured Flavobacteriales bacterium | reverse complement strand
GGCAACTACCACTGCAAAGTGTGCGACACCGCTCTCTTTGCGCACAGTGCCAAATTCGACTCCGGCTGTGGCTGGCCCAGCTTCGATCAGGAAATTGAAGGGGCGCGGGTCACCCGCGTGAAGGACACCTCACACGGCATGATTCGCGTGGAAATCCGGTGTGCAGAATGCGACTCCCACCTCGGGCATGTCTTCCCGGACGGTCCGACCGAAACGGGAACCCGCCATTGCGTCAACGGTGTCTGTCTGACCTTCCGGCCAGCAGAAGAGAACTGAATCAGCGCCGTTGACGACCAGGACCTCGGCCCATCTTGCCGAGGGCCCGACGGTCCTTCTCCGACATGCGCTGCTGCATGCGTTGGCGGACCACTTCCTTGAACTTCTTCTGGGCCGCGATGCACCGAACCGCGAATTCCGGCCCGAATTCGGCGGACACATCTCGCAGAAATTGAGCGCGCAAGCCGGGAAGTCCGACTTCTGCTGCCTCAAGGCGGTCGAGAAGACCGTAGAACTCATCGTCCGACCCGCCCTCAAAGCCATTGAGCTCTTGCTGGATGGCCTTCAGCTCACGGCTGGCGAGGTCCAGCTCCTCCTTGTGGGCATTGTAAATCGGCCAGAAAACCTGCGCCGACTCGCCATCCAACTCCAGCTCCTCCGTGAGGAATCCGACGGCCATGACCTCCATACGTTCGCGGAGCACTTCGCGGTCCACACCGCCAGGACGGCCATCAGGCTGTGCAACCAAGGCAGGAGAAAAAAAGAGTCCCATCAGCAAAGCGGACAAGACCATCGGAAAAGGACGATTCATGATGTTCATTTCGTTGATCAGTTTCATGTTCAATACAGTGTGCTCCAGGACTCCGCTTCCAATTCGAGGAGAGACTCTTCCTCCATCAGCTCCATCATCCCAGCCAAATCTTCATCGGACATGGCCTCAAGTTGACACGCGAACGTGACACAAGGCTCGGGCTTCATCGCCTCACTAAAGGCAACACCGAGTCCGAGAATCAGGGCGATGGACGCCGCCAGCGAAACCATCGGCATCAGACGGCGGGTTCGGCCTTGCCGAGGTGTGGACATCACATCCTGGATCGCACGCTCTACGGCAGCATCCGCAATGCGGAAGCCGTCGTCTTTGCGGTTTGGACCGGTGGAGTTGAGGTTGGACATCATGAGAAAAACGAATCGGAATTCTTCGGGTTTAATGGAACCAAGATTCCGCCTCTTTTTGGAGGATGACCTCAATCTTCTTTTTGGCGTGGTGGTAGGACGCCTTCAACGCCCCTTCGGACGTACCCGTCTCGGAAGCAAGGTCTGCGTACGGGCGATCGTCAAAATACCGAGCCTGAAAGACCCAGCGTTGCTTGGGCGGCAACGTGGAGATCGCGGCATGGAGCCGCGCCAGGATGGCGTCCCCTTCGAAGTCAGGGGAACTCAGGACCTCAGCGGTTCGCTCCTCCAACATGACGTCAAGCGGGGCCATGCGACGCAGGGTCCGCTTTCGGGCCGCGTCCACCGTGGCATTGCGCGTGATGCGCAAGAGCCAGGCACGGCGCTGGGCCTCATTGCCTTCGAATCCATCCCACGCCTTCCACGTCTTGACGAACACCGCCTGGGTCACATCCTCCGCATCCTCGGTCACGCCCAGCATGCGCCGACTCTGGGACAGCACCAAGCGGTAATGCTCGCGCATCCAAGTAGCAAAATCAGGGGGCGTGTTATGATTCGAAGCGTATCGCACGTTCCCCAAAGGAACGGGTCACACACCGGAGCGTTTAACCAAAGGCCGAACGGATGACACGCAGTCCTTCTTTGGCAATGCCGGGTGCAGCGGCAAACGTCTCCGCCCCGGACAGCAAGACCTCTGCGTCATCCTGTCCTGAGAAGGTACAGGTGGTTCCGCCGGCTTCCTGAACGAGCAGCAGGCCCGCGGCGATGTCCCACGGCTGCAGGCTGTATTCGAAGAAGAGGTCAAACCGGCCGCAGGCGACGTAGGCCAAATCAATGGCCGCGGACCCCATCCTGCGGATGCCGCGTGAACCCCGAGCGTATGCCGTCAAGGCATCGAGGTAATTGTCCATCCGGTCGAAATCCCAATGGGGGAAGCCCGTCGCCACCAGCCCGTCGGCCAGCCGGTCTCGTTGCGCGCACCGGACCGGCCGACCATTGAGGTGGGTGCCACCACCTTGACAAGCAGTGAAACACTCGTCACGATTCGGGTCGTACACGATGGCTACGACCGGCTGATGGCCATCGACAAGGGCGACGGACACACAGAACACGGGCAGACCATGAATGAGGTTCGTTGTGCCGTCCAACGGATCCACGACCCAACGGAAGCGGGCGTCGTCCGACGCGCCAGCCGTGCCTTCCTCCGCCAGAAAGCCAGCCTCTGGGAGCAGGGCTTGCAATCCGTCGACAAGCATGGCTTCCGCTGTTTTGTCGACATGGCTCACGAGGGAGTTCAGGCCCTTGACTTCGATATCGGCCTCAGCCACGCGTTGCTCGACCAAGTATTCGCCGACGGGACGGATGACCTCAACGGCTCCGGCAGTCAGCGCTTCAGCATCG
>CALKUW010000330.1 GCA_937996585.1 uncultured Flavobacteriales bacterium | reverse complement strand
GGATCCGGAGTGGCGATGAACTCTACACGGGTATCGGACAAATAGCTCGTGTAAAAGTCACTGTAGAGGTATTGCACTTCCACAATGACGGTTTCCTCCATCGTCTCGCCGCAGATGTCGGTGACTTCCACGGGGTAGCTGTATGAATTGCTCGGGGCGATGTACTGTGTCTGGCCAAACGCTGGAATGGTGGGCCAGCTGTAAACGAAGCCTTCCTCACCCCCCGCAGCCACGGCCGTCAAACTCAGGGCCTCTCCCCTGCAGATGACCGTGTCGCTGGACACCTCAAGTGTCATGGGCACATCGGGAATGACCAAAAGACTGGCCGTCTCATCCTCACCGCCACATCCATCTGTGACCTCGACATCTATCGGTGTGGTCACGAAACTCTGCACGGTAATCTGTGGATCGTCACCACCATATGGTACGCCGCCCACACTCCACGCATAGGTGTAATCTCCCGACCCGCTGATGATGTCAACGGCAATGGCGGTATTGTCTACGCAAGACGCACTGATGGTGTCAGGCAAGCCCAAGACCAAGGGCGGGTTCTCAATGTCGATGGTGGTAGACGCACTGCCCGACGATTGGCAGTTGTCCGTCACAAGGACGGAGAAACTGGTGGGCAAACCATCGTAGTAGGTGTAGGTGGACTGGTCGCCAACCGGGTTGAAATTCTGACTCCACTCGTAGGTGTACACCCCGCTTCCACCATCGATATAAGGAGACAGCACAAAGGACTCTGTGCAGGTTCCCACCAACGTATCTGGCAGGGTAACCTCCAGGGGAGGGCTCACGACGATGATCTCCGTTGACGCAGATACGAATTGGCCGCAGCCGTCGCTCACTTCCAAGGTGACCGACATGTCGCTGTCTGTGGTCCAATTCAGCGTCTCGCTGAATCCCAAAAAGGAAAAACCCTCCAGCCAGGCGAAATTGAAGAAAGGCTCGCCACCCGACCAATCCGGTGAAATGGAGAACGGCACGTTGCAGCTCACTTCATAGCTGTCTTCGAGCTCCACAATCAATTCGGGCACGTCTATGCTCACATTGACCATGGCTTCGGCAGTCAAACCACACGCATCTTCAACGATCACGTGAACTTCACTCGCATTCAACCAAGTGGACAAGAAAAAGCTGTTGCCGTAGCCAAACGCAGGCAAACCATCCTGCAGCTCCCATGAGTAGGTGTATGGCGGATTGCCCCCATCGGCCACGCAGAATATCTCCTCAAACCCGTTGCAGGAAAGGACCACATCACCGCCCAAAATCTCCACAGTCAATTCAGGATATTGCACCACATCGATGTTAAACGTGCCGTTGTCACTGGGCATTCCGCAGGTATCGTTCACCGTCACGATGCAATCAAAGAGGCCGGCAGCATCCGGGATGTACATGATCTGGCTGGTGTCTATACCAGGTTCACAATCCCAGCTGTAGACATAGTTTCCATATCCCCCGGTCACCACGGGATCCAACAACACAGAATCCCCCACGCACAGGTCCGTGTCCCAACCATCCACGACCAGCGGATCGGGTTCATCGAGAATATCGAATTCAAAATAACTCGTCAATCCGCCGCCATTGCAGGCCGCGAGGTTGAGGATTTCCATCACCACAGTCTCTGTCCCCTCCGCGATGCCATCCTCAAATGCGTCGAGCGGAAACTCCTGAACAACAACGAATGGAGGAAAGAATACTGTGTCCGGAAGCAGTGTGAAGTCCACGCCATTCGTGGCTGTGCTCGCACTGTAGTCAATGATCACCATCTCCTCGATGTCGATGATGGTCTCGATGGGGCGGGTAAACGTCAAGGTCGCCTCACCGCAATCTTCAAAGATCAATGGCGTGTTCAAATCGAGGTCCTCGCCAACGTTGATTTGGAGGTCCACTTCTACGACTGAATTGGATTCGAAGGAGCCCGATTCCAAGATGACGATGGACTCCAACGCAGTATCTGTGCCGTCCGCTATGGCCAAGCGAATGTGGTACGTCTCTCCGCACTCCACCTCGCTCTCCGCCGTCAACTTGACGGTGTAACCATTCTGGCACAGTACGTCATTGGCAGGGTTGTCGATGTAATAGGCACCGTTGGTTCCAGGGTTGACCGAACTGATGGTGATGGCCAGCTGCGGATCTGAATCCGGCACCTCTGCCAAATTGATGGCGTTGTCGGCGTAGGGACCGTTGATCCCTGGCCCGCTCAAGAAAAACCCGAAGATGTCGTTGTACTGGCTGTTGATCCAGGCCAGGTATTCGTTGGACCCAAAGACGTAATTGAAGCTGATGGTGTCACCTGTGGCCACAAAATCGAACTCGATGGCACATACGTCATTGACACTGCTCACTGAAAAACTCTGTCCAATCAGCGGGGGAACGCTGTTGGCGATGTCGAGCAAGTCGGGGTCTCCTGAGACCTCAAGTCCATCGTCGATGAAATCCTGCATGCAGCCATCGTCAATGTTGGCTGGATTGTTGGCCACTTCCGTGGAGAGAATCAGCCCTTCTGCAATCGGGAAATCATCGGACGCAAAACCAAAAATGTGTCCGATTTGCACCGGGCTGCCCGTCAGCTGAACATTGGTCGCTTCCACGCCTGTCCCCAACAGGACGTCATTCACGTATTCATCGGGTGTTAAGGTGCTGTTTACTTCGAGCTGGGCTTCGGCCAACTGAGGCAACAACGTCAGAAGTGCTGCTCCTAAAAGCGCCAGCCGATTCCGGCTGAAGATGGATCGCAGGGTATTGATCATGACTACTGCAAGGTATCGATGATAGGACGACAAAAAAGGCGAAAGGTTGCGCACCCTCGCCTTTTCCCACCGACCGGCGGTGATGTCCAAAAAGCCCAATCCGTATCACTCAACGGCAAACTCCACCAGCTCCTCACGCAACCGCTTCCTTGCATGGAAGATGCGACTCTTGACCGTTCCCATCGGAATGCCGAGTTCGTCGGCGATTTCGTCGTAATGGAAGCCATCCAGGAACATGGAGAATGGCTTGCGAAAGTCATACTTGAGTCGGGAGATGGCGGATTGGATGTCGTCGATGTTGATCAGCGATGTGACGGAGTCGTGATGGTAATCCTGACCTGAATTCAGGAAGTACTGGTTCTCCGTCTGGTCGACAATGGTATTCTGGAATCGCTTCCGCTTGTAGTTGTTGATGAAGATGTTCCGCATGATGGTGTACAACCACCCCTTGATGTTCGTCCCTTCCTTGAAATTGTTCTTGTAGCGGAGCGCCTTAACAAAGGTCTCCTGCACCAGGTCATTGGCATCTTCCCTGTCGCGGGTGAAGCCCATGGCGAAGCCGGAAAGGAAATCCTGATGGCTGATCAGGAGGTTGTTGAACTCAATAGTGGACATCTGTTCAATGTTGTGGTTCAAAGATTGAACAAAAATTCCGCGCCTCCAATGGTTTGTTCAACTTTTTTGAAACATTGATGAACAATTGTGGCGTACAGGCATGAAATCCGGGGCTTTGTTGAATTCTGACGCCTTGTCATTATACATCAAGGGGAATGCAAGGACGCCAAACATGGCGTCCTGTAGAGCGTCTTGTAAGGGGTGTTGGGGCTCAGGTGCTCAACAGCGCACCGATCAGGGATTGACCATCCCCGTGCAGGATGATCCGGTCATCCGGGCTTTCCGCTCCGGCGAAAACACGGCCGGCGAAATGGAATGACAATCCCGTACCCGCCGCCTCGCGCAGGACGCGACGCAGGTAATCCTTGACGCCATTTTCTGCCGGGAAGGTGGTGCAATACGCCACGCACTTGAGGTCAGGGAATTGGGGTGCCATCTGAGCGAGGTCTTCCAGCGGAACGGATTGACCCAGGAAGATGCTGCGGTATCCCGCCTTGCGCAGGAGGTAGTGCACCATCAGGAGGCTGATGTCATGGATCTCACGCTCGGGAAGGAACAGGGCAAAGACGTCGTCGTCGTATCCCACATCCACAGGAGGCAGCTCGTCCACTGCCCGGAACAGCCTTTGGCGTATGAGGTTGCTCACGAAGTGCTCGTGCGCCGGACAGATGGCACTGGTCAGCCACAACATGCCGATCTGCCCCATGAACGGGAGGTACAATCTGAGCAACAGGTCGCTGAAGCCGGATTGATCCTCAAACGTCTTTGAGACGCTGCGGAACAGCTGTTCGTCGAAGTTGAGCATGCTGATCTTCAGCATGCCGAGCCAGTGCTCTTCGCTTGTCGTTGCTGTACCAAGGGACCGGATGGCCGTATTGATTTCCGTCTTGCCCATGGAGGCGATGTGGGAAATCTTGTGCCCGTTCTGGTTGAGCAGGCTGACATTGAGCAGGTGCTTCAGGTCCTCCGAAGTGTAGAACCGGATATTGGTGGATGTCCTCCGGGGATTCAGCAGGCCATATCGCTGCTCCCAGGCCCGAATGGTGTGGGCCTTGATACCCGTGAAATGCTCCAGGTCCTTGATGGAAAATTCCTGCACTACCTCAGTCACGTTATTGGAACACCCCACACCTTGGGATGTTCTATAAAGATGCCACGCCCCCTAGATTTGACAGGCCCCCATACCACCTACCCATGCCCACAATCCGACTGTTCGAAGACGAGCAATGCTCTGCACTGCACCCGTTTCATCTGGTGGACGGCGTATCCGGTATCCGTTGCGGCGCATGGACCCAACAAGAGCGGTGGGACCAGATTGCGGATGACCTCCGGCGCATGGGGCTGGATGACGCCGACGTTTTCGACATCAATGCCCGGTGGATACCCGATGAAAGTGCGGCAGGGGCCTTGGCAGGCATGACCCACGGCAGCGAATGGCGGGAGGGCGATGTGTTGATCGCCAAAGCGCAACGGAGCACCTCCATAGGAAAAGGAACTGGTCAAACCGTAGGCCAACCCCGCCTGATCTGCCATGCCAACCAGCTTTTCACGGAGCTCGAATCCCAGCTCGCGAAAGACGTGCCCTCGTTATTGAAGACTTGGTCCTTGACCCCCTTGGAGACAGTACCGCACACTGCGGTATACGGCTCGGTGGACCAGGCCCTGGTCGCCTCCGATGCCCGGATTCGCGCGGCGAGCATTGATACGGAAGCCGGTCCTGTGGTGATCGGCCCTCGCGCCACCATCGAACCGGGTACCCACCTCAAGGGGCCGCTGGTCATATGCGAAGGGGCCACGGTGCGCATGGGGGCCTGCATTTCCGGTCCGACCGTCATCGGCCCCCATTGCAAGGTGGGAGGGGAAATTTCGAATGTGAGCTTTCAGGGATGGGCCAACAAGGCCCACGGAGGATTCCTCGGCAACAGCGTGATCGGCCGGTGGTGCAACCTCGGAGCAGGCACGGAGAGCAGCAATCTGAAAAACACATATGGCGAGGTGCGCCAATGGGATGCCGATTCCGGCACATTGAAAGGCAGTGGACTGCAATTCTGTGGCCTTTTGATGGGCGACCACAGCAAATGCGGCATCGGGACGACATTCAACACGGGGACGGTCATCGATCCCGCCTGCGTCATCTTCGATGCGGGCTTCCCACCCAAGCACCTGCCCGCATTCAGCTGGTACAATGCCCGCTCCGGGGACATGGAGGTTCAGGACCTTGACCGCATGCTGGGCACGGCAGAAAAGGTCATGGCGCGGCGGGGCATGGAAATCTCCGAGGCCCAACGTGCCAACCTGACACTATTGCATCTGAAGCGCTCCGATACGGGAGCCTGAACTGACATCCTGTCCCCTTCCCTGTCCGGTGGACGGACTGGCGCGATTTATGACCCCTCCCCCGCAATGCAAGAAGAACAACCGTTTCCCCATTTGCTGAACGACGAATCCGAGGACCACGTCACCATCCCCCTGCTGAGTTCGGAGGATGAGGCTGCCATGGAAAGGGAGGACACGCCCGAGGCCCTGCCCATCCTGCCGCTGCGCAACACCGTGCTCTTCCCCGGCGTCGTCCTGCCCATCAATGTGGGCCGCGACCAGAGTCTGCAGCTGTTGAAGGAGGCGCACAAGGGTGGCCACGACATCGGCGTGATGACGCAGGAGGATGCCGACGTGGAGAACCCCGGTGGACAGGACCTGCACGACGTTGGAACCGTGGCGCGCATCGTCAAGATGCTGCGCATGCCCGACGGCTCGAATACCGTCATCATCCAGGGCAAGCGCCGCTGCCGCATGGGAGATGTGCTCGAAATGGAGCCCTACATGCGGGCCAAGGTGACCCCCTTCCCTGATACGGAGGGCGATTGGGACGACACCGAGCGGGAAGCCCTCCAACAGAGCCTGCAGGAAATGAGCATGGAGGTCATCCAGCACAGCCCCAACATCCCTTCGGAAGCCGCCATTGCCATCAAGAACATCGATTCGTTGAGGTTCCTGGTCCATTTCATCGCGTCCAACATGAACGCGGAGAAGGAACAGAAGCAGGACCTCCTCCAGGTGCCCGACCTCAAAGGGCGGGTTGAAAAGGTCATGGAGCTGCTCGGCGAGGAACTCAAGGTGCTCGAGCTGAAGCAGGACATCCAGAGCCGGGTCAAGACCGATATCGAAAAGCAGCAACGCGAGTTCTTCCTGCACCAGCAGATGAAGCAGATCCAGGAGGAACTCGGTTCGGATCCGCACAAGGAGGACATCGCGGGCAAGAAGGCCCGGGCAGAGACGAAGGATTGGCCTGAAAAGGTGGCCGAGACCTTCGCCAAGGAAATCGGCAAGCTCGAGCGGATGAACACGCAGAGCGCGGAATACAGCGTTCAGTCGAATTACCTCGACCTCCTGCTTGACCTGCCCTGGAACATCACCTCCGAGGACAACTTCGACCTCTCCCATGCCCAGGAGGTCCTCGACGAAGACCACTACGGTCTCGAAAAGGTCAAGGAGCGCATCATCGAGCACCTCGCCGTGCTCAAGCTGAAGGGAGACATGAAGTCCCCCATCATCTGTCTCTACGGTCCCCCGGGGGTGGGAAAGACATCCCTCGGAAAGTCCATCGCCAAGGCCCTCGGCCGGGAATACGTGCGGATGTCCCTCGGCGGCATGCGGGATGAAGCCGAAATCCGCGGCCACCGCAAGACCTACATCGGCGCCATGCCGGGCCGCATCATCCAGAACCTGAAGAAGTCGGGCACCTCCAACCCGCTTTTCGTGCTCGATGAGATCGACAAGCTGAGCCGCGATCTGCACGGCGACCCCTCGTCCGCCATGCTCGAAGTGCTGGACCCGGAGCAGAACAGCGCCTTCTACGACAACTACCTCGAGCTGGACTATGACCTCTCGAAGGTCATGTTCCTCGCCACCTCCAATTCACTCGCCACCATCCAACCCGCCCTGCGCGACCGGATGGAGATCATCGAAGTGTCCGGCTACACCGTTGAAGAGAAGGTGCAGATCGCCCAGCGCCACCTGATTCGCAAGCACGTGGCGGAGACCGGCATCACCGAGGACCAGATCGAAATTCCCGAGGAGACACTCGAAAAGATTTGCGCCGAATACACCAACGAGAGCGGTGTGCGCGGCCTGGACAAGCGCATCGCCAAGGTCGTGCGCCACCGCGCGGTGCAGATCGCCATGGAGATCGAGCACGACAAGCGCATCGCACCGGCGGAGTTGACCGACATCCTCGGCCCTTCCCACGAGAAGGAACGCTATGAGGGCAATGACGTCGCCGGCGTCGTGACGGGGCTCGCCTGGACCCCGGCCGGCGGAGACATCCTGTTCATCGAGACCAGCCTGGTGAAGGGCAAGGGTAAGCTCACGCTGACGGGCAACCTCGGCGACGTCATGAAGGAGAGCGCCGTCATCGCGCTGCAATACCTCAAGGCGCACGCAGAGGAGCTGGGTCTGGATCCCAAGGTGTTCGATGCCTACGACGTCCATGTGCACGTGCCGGCAGGCGCCATTCCCAAGGATGGACCTTCGGCCGGCATCACCATGTTGACCGCGCTGGCGAGCATCTTCACCCAGCGCAAGGTGCGGAAGTTCCTCGCCATGACCGGCGAAATCACCCTGCGCGGCCAGGTGCTTCCCGTTGGGGGAATCAAGGAGAAGCTGCTGGCGGCACGCCGGGCCGGCATCAAGGAAATCGTACTCTGCGAGGCCAACCGCAAGCATGTCGAGGACATTCAGGCACGATACCTGAAAGGGCTGCGTTTCCACTACGTGAAAACCATGACGGACGTGGTGGACCGTGCCCTGCTCAAGGAGAAAGTGGACGCGCCCATCGAGATTCTTCCCGCCCCATGAGCAGGCGACAAATCAAAGGATGGCTCTGCGCTGCCGCACTGACTTTGCCCACCGTTTGGGCATCAGGTCAATCCATCGCACGGCCCGGCGTGATGGAGCTTCCCCTTTCGGCCAGGTTGGCTGGATCGGCCGAGAGCATGGGGGCGCCGTTGCAGGCCGAGATCGGAGATGGACTCCTGCAAGCCTCCCTTCTCGACTCCACCCATGCGGGTCAACTGCACCTCGCCTACATGGATTTCTTTGCCGGAACGGCCATGGCTTCGGCCATGTATGTCCGTCGCCCTGAAAACCGCCCGTGGGTCTACCACGTGGGGTTGCGCAACCTCGGTTACGGCACCTTCACAGGGCGGGATCCCATCGGTGTGGAGACCGGCAGTTTCAGCGCCTCGGATGTCGCCGCCGTGGGTGGGGTCAGCGTCCCCTTGGACTCCAACCTCTCCGTTGCGGCCACCGCATGGCTCGGACAAAGCGGTCTGGCGGAGCGCCGCACCGGATTCGCCCAGGTGGACCTCTCCGCGAATTACCACCGAAAGGACCGCAGACTGAGAGCGGCAGTACTTTGGCGCCCTTGGGGAGGCCAGCACACGGCCAATGCCGCCGGAAGCAGCGGCCGGTTCGACCCGGACATGCGGCTGTCGGTGACAAAAGGATTCCAGAATGCCCCCTTCGTCCTATACGCCACCTATGACGAGCTGCAGCAATGGGACCTGGCTCCCGAGGGCTTCTATGACGACACCATCGACCCCCTGACGGGTGATACGCTGTCCATTGGCACCTGGGCCTTCGGGGACCGCCTCCTGCGCCACCTCGCGATCGGGACAGGCCTGTCATTGGGTGAGAACCTCGGCTTCCGCTTCGGCTACCACCATCGGCGCCGGCAGGAATTGAGGTTGGCCAATGCACCCGGAACGGCAGGTTTCGCCTGGGGCCTCGACTTCAAAGTGCGTAGGTTCCATCTCGCCGTGGCCAGAAACACCTACCATACGGCAGGTGCCTCGACCCATCTCTCCATCCGCACAAGGCTTTCGGACCGTTGAAGCCTTTGGCATTGCTACCTTCGAAACCGCTTTCAGCCGTACCATTTCCATGAAGAGGATCAGCATCGCCATCGACGGACTCAGCGCTTCAGGAAAAAGCACCCTGGCGCAGGGGGTGGCGCGCGCGCTGAATTACCTGTACATCGACACGGGCGCCATGTACCGGGCTGTGACGCTTTTTGCACTGCGCGAGAAGCTGATCGACAGGGAAGGCCAATTGGATGAGGAAGGCATGAAGGCCGCCCTCCCGAGGGTGTACCTCACCTTCCGATTCAACCCGGGCTCCGGTAAAAGTGAAGTGTGCCTGAACGGACGCAACGTTGAAAAGGAGATCCGCAGCCACGAAGTCTCGCGGCATGTCAGCGTGGTGGCACGGCTGCCGGAAGTGCGGGAAAAGTTGGTCCTTGCCCAGCGCAGGATGGGGGAAACCGGTGGGGTCGTCATGGACGGCCGCGACATCGGAACCGTGGTTCTGCCCGATGCCGAAGTCAAGTTCTTCATGACCGCGAGCATTGAAGCGCGTGGACAGCGCCGGTTCCTCGAGCTCCAGCGGAAAGGCCGCTCTGTCAGCCTCGAAGATGTGGTGGACAACCTCAAGGAGCGCGACAGGATCGACAGTACGCGCGACCACAGCCCCCTGATGCAGGCCGAGGACGCCATCGTGATTGACAACAGCGACCTTTCCATCGAACAGCAGTTCGACCACATGATGGCCTGCGTTCAGCAAGTCCTCCATGCCTAAGGTCCACCTTCTCGCTCCCCTGCTGCTCACGCTTGTAATGATGGGCTGCCATCCGGGAGATGCCCAGGAAGGCAACCCTCCCGTGCGCCCTGCTTTCCTCGAGGGGGACCCTGCTGCTGTCCGTGCCATCATGGCCGGCATGTCGATGCGGGCGAGGGCGGCCCAACTGATGATGGTGCCGGTGTATTCCAAGCCTGGTGAACCTGAATCTGCCGAAAAGACCGGTGCCATGATCGCCGAATTCGGCATCGGCGGGGTGATCGCGATGCAAGGGGACCGCGAGGGAACACGGCGCAACATGGCACGGCTGGACAGCATCTCGCGCGCCGTGACCGGAACGCCATTGCTGACCGCGATGGATGCGGAATGGGGGGCTGGCATGCGGTTGTCGGATGGCATCGACTTCCCCAAGGCCATGGCGCTCGGTGCCACGGAAAATGCCCACCTGACCCGGTGGGCCGGCCATGCTGCCGGACGGGAATTGCGACGGTTGGGCATCGGCATCGATTTCGCCCCCGTGGCCGACGTCAACAGCAACCCCGCCAATCCCGTCATCGGCAACCGCTCCTTCGGATCGCGTCCCGAGATGGTGGGTGAATTGGCCTCGGCCTGGGCTGAGGGCTTGCGCTCCGCCGGTGTCATGGCGGTGGGCAAGCACTTCCCCGGTCATGGCGATGCCGATCTCGATTCGCACCATGCCCTGCCCCTCATTGCTTCCGACAGCGTCTCATTTGCCCAAACGGAATTGCCCCCATTCCGGACGCTGATCCACCGCGGCGTTGAGGGCATCATGACCGCGCATTTGGACGTGCCCTCGCTCGACAGTGTGACGGGCATGCCCACCTCCTTGTCGCCGCGCGTGGTGCGCGACCTGCTCATCGACTCCCTGGGTTTCGAGGGGCTGGTCTTTACCGACGCCCTCACCATGGCCGGGGCCGCTGACCCCGTGCCCCCGGGAACACGCGAAGTGGCGGCGTTGAACGCTGGTAACGACGTGCTCCTTTTCCCCTCCGACCCCGCCCTGGTCCTGGACAGCATCGAAGCTGCCCTCTTGAGGGGTACGCTGGATTCTTCGCGCATTGACGAAGCATGTGCGAAAGTGCTGCTCGCCAAGGGCTGGATGGGGGGCATACCAGATGCACTGCAAGACGCTCCATCGGTCCACGCCCTCCAATCCGAAATCAGGCAATCGATGCTGGTCCGCCTCGGAAGGGAAGGACACCTGGATCCCGCCTTGCCCACCGGCCTCGTGGTGGTCGGCAACCGGGGCGATGCCATGGAGGCAAGACTCCGCCTCTCCTTTCCCGACCTCAAAGTGGTCCACATCGATAAGGGGGCCATCACGGACCGTGACCTCGAACGGGTCAGAGCGGCCTTTGGCTCGAACGGTCAATGCGTGGTGGCATTCCTGGATGAAAGCAACCGGCCGGCGCGGAAATTCGGCATCCCGGACGGTGCAGGCCCCTTGCTGGCCGGCTTGACCGATGCTGGGCTGAAGCTTCACGTGACGCTCTTCACGAGTGCCTATGCGCTGGCATACATGCCCGACAGCCTGGATGCAGCGTGGATGCTGGCGCATCATGAAGACCCCCTCACCCAGCAGACCGCTGCGGCAGCCTGGTGCGGCGAGGCTGCGGCATTGGGGCATTTGCCGGTAAAGGTGGGACGCTGGGCAGCTGGAGATGGCTCGCCTCATCCCGCGCATAGGTTGCCCCGAGTCGGTCCGAGGGGGGGTATGGTGACCATGGGACTGCGGTTGGACAGCCTCGCCGAGGCGGCCATCGCCATGGCTTCAACGCCCGGCATGCGCATCCTGGTCTTGGCCAGAGACACCATACGGTACGACGGGTGCCACGGCCATCTTGGCGATGCAGCGCAGACGTCTGTCCAGCGGCACCATCTGTACGACCTCGCTTCCATCACCAAAGTGGCCACCTCGACCACGCTGACCATGATGGCTTGGGAACGAGGCATGCTGACCCTCGACCAGCCACTGTCCACCTTGCTGCCCGACCATCCCGGTGCCCCGCTGAATCCGGTGTTGGGTGAACGGACCCTGCGGGATGTACTGGCGCACCGGGCAGGCTTGCCGGCCTGGATTCCCTTCTACGTTGACCTGCTCGCGGTGCAGGATTCCACCGGGGAAGAAATCAGCGATGCCCAGCGCGAAGGCTGGGTGCCCTTATGCGGGGATCGCTGCCTGCAACCGGCCTGGTGCGACACCATCCGGCATGCCGTCCGTGCCATTGAACCCGGTCCCGTCGGGCATTACCGTTACAGCGATGTCGGCTACTACCTGCTGCAAGATATTCTCGAGCACCTGTGGGGACACCCCCTTGACAGGCTCGCTGACAGCCTGATCCACCGGCCACTCGGACTCCACCGCATGGGCTACCGTCCCATGACCTGGTGTTCCGAGCAGGACATCGCGCCCACCGAATTGGACACCCTCTTCCGGAAAGCACACATCCGCGGAACGGTTCATGACCCCGGTGCCGCCATGATGGGCGGTGTGGCCGGGCACGCCGGACTGTTTTCGGATGCCCATGATCTGGCCCTGCTGATGACCACCATGGGGAGTGGCGGTCGCAGGGGCAGGGTTCAACTCGTGGAGGCGACCACCATCGAGGCCTTCACCCAACGGGCTTTTCCCGACGAGGAAAACCGGCGGGGATTGGGCTGGGACAAACCAGGTCTGGCGCCCGATGAAGGGGCCAGCGGCAATGCGGGATCGTGGACCAGCTTCG
>CALKUW010000329.1 GCA_937996585.1 uncultured Flavobacteriales bacterium | reverse complement strand
GTGGCGCCCGTCCTGCTGAAGAAGTACCTGCACCAGAATGCCCGCATCCTGGGATTCAACCGGGATCCGCTGTTCAACAACGCCCTGGACGGGCTGATGCTCCTCGATGTGAACGACCTGCCTGCCGAGACGGTGGAAGGCCTTCAGAAGGAATTCGGACTCTGACCGGAAGGCTCAGTCCTGCTTTTCGAAGCGCAGGAGGAAGTTGAAGTCGGCGATGGTTTCGCCATCGTATTCGCGGAACTGCTGTGCCTGGAAGTCGTCGAGTTCCAACTCGAGGATTTCCCAGTACAGATCGAGCTCTTTGATTTCGGTGACGGTTTCCGAAGTCAATGCCAAGCCAAGCGTTTCCGGTGTTCCGTCACAGTCGAGGTCGGCGGTCGCGTTGTCGGCGATGAAGCCCAAAACGGACGGGTCTTCCAAGGTCGTCGGGGCCTCGGTGAACCGCACCACATCCAGACCGCAATGTTCGTTCAAAGCAGCAATGAGCCCTGGATCGTCCCAGCCGCTGACGAGGGGGGTGGAGATGTCGATGTACTCCACCGTGGCGGAATAGTCGGCCAGGGCGAGGTCGATGATGGCCTCGATGCATGCGGCGGAAAGGTTATCCGCACAGGCCTCGTCCAACAACTCGTCGTCGATGAAGCCTTCGATGTACTCGGCCATGGCCTCATTGATGATGTCGCCGGCCTCGAGCACAGCACCATTGTAGTTGAGCGTGCCCTCACCGAGTACCCAGTTCGCGCCGGTGGCGGTCAAAGTGGCAAAGCAGGCCTCCACCTCAGATGTTGCATCCTCGTAGGTGCCTGCATTGAAGAACAAGGTGTCGCTGCAATCGGTGGCGCCCTGGAGAAAGTCGAAGGCCATCTGCACCAATGCGGTCTGGTCATCACCCGCCGAATCGTTGTAGAATGGACCTGTTACTTTGGTGAAGATCAATTCGTCAAGATGCAGGACGGACTTGTCGTCGTTGAAGGCCCACAGGCCTTCGTAGACGATGCCTTCATTGACATTGGTGAACGTGACCGTGCCTTCCTTCGTGAAGGTGGCTTCGAGCAGGAGGTTGCTCGATGCCATGAATTCGGTGGTGTTGGTATCGGCCGTTCCAACCTGGCTGATGTCCGCACTGCTCCATGTGCCGACGAGGCGTGCCTCCGGTGTGCGAAGGTGCAGGAGGCTGCCGTTCTGGTCGTATTTCCGGCATCCCGCCAGGATGAGGATGCCCAGCAGGATGAGGGCGGTTGTGAATCGCGTGAACGGCATGCTCAGATGTTGTAGGAGATGCTGAGGGAGTAAGTGCGGCCTCGGGTAAAGCTGTTCCAATCGTACATGACCCCATTGTAGAGGTGGGTCTTGCGGTCCCGCGGATTGATCAGGTTGCGGGCCTTGAAACCGACCCTCAGGTTCTCGCCGATGACCTTGCCGAGGCTGAAATCGAGGGTCGGGGTGGGTTGTTGCATGACATTGGGCAGCGAGCCGAGCGTCACCAACAGCACTTTGGGCCCTTGGACGTTGTAGGCGAGCGTGGCGGTCAGACCCGTGGTGTCATTGTTGTAGGTGAGCACGCCGTTGATGATGTAAGGCGCCTGTCCGAAGAGGGGGCGGGTCTCCGCCTGCAGGGGGTTCTGGGCACGGATGGTCTCGAGCTCGTTCCTCCAGATGCGCGAAGCCGAGCGGATGAAGCTCACGTTGCCTGAAAGCGTCAGGTCCTTCAGGAAACGGGCATCGGTCATGTTGCGCAAGCTCTTGCGCCCTTCGAATTCTAGGCCCCATACGTTGGCGTAAGGGAGGTTGGACCACGTCAGCTCGGTATTCACCGCTTCGAGTACGGTGTTCTGTTCGATGGGGTCGGTGAACCGCTTGTAGAATACGCTGGCACTCACGACCTCTCCGAGGTTGGGGAAGTGCTCGAGGCGCAGGTCGAAGTTGTCGATCCGGGTCTGGTCGAGCTGCGGATTGCCCTTGAGCACCTGCAGGGTCTCGAAGTCGAAACTGCGGAAGGGCGCCTTCTCCCGGAAGACGGGACGCGCGAGCGTGCGGCTGTATGCGAAGCGCAGGTTCGTGACGCGAATGGGGTCGATGTCGCCGATCAACCAGGTGAGGTTGAGCGAAGGCATGAGGTCCACCTCGTTCAGCGATCCCCGGGTCTTGAGCAGTTGGAGTGCCGTCAGGTCCGTGGTGTCAACCGCGGTCTGGATCTGCATTTCCGCCTTTTCCAGGCGCATTCCAAAGTTGCCACTGACGCGCTCATTGACCTTGGCGTCGACCATGGCATAGGCTCCGAATACGTTCAGGTATCCTTCATCGGTGTTCTTGAGGTCCGTGGCCAGGGTGCTGTAGATGTAGTCCTGCCCGGGGACGACGACGAGGTTGCTGTCGTTGAAGTACGCGCCGGGCTGTCCATCGACGGCATCGAGGCTGTTGCCTTGCTCCGCGAGGGTGAATTTGTCTTCGCTCTGGTTGCGTGACGTGCGAACGTAGCTCACGCCTGCACTCAACTTGCCTTCCCAGTCGGATGCACCGAAAATGGGTTTGGTGGCGTGGAATTTGAAGTCGGTCTTGTTCTCTTCAAGCCTTCTCCAATAGCGCGAAGGCGCTGGGTACCGGGACGGCTGGATGGTGTAGAACCGGTCCGTTTCCGTGGGCACCACGAGGTCTCCCACAGGGAATTCGATGCCTTCATCCGACAAGGTCTGCAGGGTGCCTTCGACGTCGTTGGCCCAATCCGAGCCCAGTACACCGTCTGAGACCAGCCCATTGATCTCCCCCAGGATGGCCGCAGTGGTGGAGGAGTCATAGGCGGCGCCCGTCTCATCGTAGAAGACGGCCTCGTCCGCCAGCACCACCTCGTTGTCGATGTAGTTGTTGAAGAAGGTGCGGAGGTCGGGCGTGCTCATCTTGCCTTCCGACCGGCTGACGGTCCACTGAAGTTGGATTTCGCTGGCCGGGATGTAGTGCTCGCCCCTCAGTTGGAAGGTGTTCAGGTTGCGGGTCTGGTAACGGTGGGTGCGCTGCTGCTGGACCTCATCGCCATCCCGGGGGTTCAGGCCTTCCTGGAAGCGGGCGCTGTTGGTTCCACTGGTGATGGTCATGCCCATCAAGGACAACTTGTTGAACTCGTTGAGTTTGTAGCTCAGGTTGAGCAGGGCATTCCAGCGGTGCGTCTCATTGGTGCGCTCGTCGGTGTAGTAGTTCTGCACGTCCAGGGAATCCGTTCCTTCGATGGAGCCGGCGGCCCAACGCGCGTAGACACCGTCCTGATAGGCGCGGGTGTTGCGGGCGTACTGCGCTCCGAAAATGTAGCCGAGCTGGCGTCCGAAGAGGCTGGTCTGGTTGCCGAAGCTCAAGGAGTGTTTCATGTCCATGGCGGCGCGGCGCGTCACGTGC
>CALKUW010000328.1 GCA_937996585.1 uncultured Flavobacteriales bacterium | reverse complement strand
CGACGTCAACACGACCCTCATCCGGACCGTCCAGGGCAAGAGCATCATGCTCCAATTCGACACCCACTCGGGCCGCCCCTACAGCCGCCTCGACAAGGTCGTCGGCTCCAAGGCCGCCCACTACGGCTACCCCTCGCGCCTCTACATCGACCACGGCCCATCGTGGGGCCACAGCTGGGTCGACGACGACAAGATGAAGGAAATGCGGGAGCAATACGCCCACCCGCTCTGGACGCGGCTGCAGGCCCTGGCAGCCGAACACAAGCAGGGCCACGGCGGCATGGACTTCATCATGATGTTCCGCCTGATCCGCTGCCTCAATGAAGGCCTTCCGCTCGACCTCAACGTCTACGACGGCGTCCTCTGGAGCATGGTCGGCATCCTCGGCGAGGAAAGCGTCGCGCGCGGCTCCGTCCGCATCGACATCCCCGACCTCACGGCCGGCAAATGGCGCAACGCCACACCGCACCCCGTCCACCGCGACCTCGGCTGACGCCACACCCCCTCAATCCCCGCTCAGAAACCCGCGCGGATTTCGACCTCACGCCCGAAATCCGCCATGTACTCCCGGTCGGCCTGCGGCCTCCAAAGTTTCAAAGTGTCAACCCTCCTTCGCTACGCTCACTCGGCATCCCTGAGACAGCGCACAGAGAAACCAAATTGAGGCTCAATGAGGTTGTCCCCGAGAAATATTGGATACCCCCAGTTCAAGATCAAGGACCAAGGATAAGTATCTGTGGGAGATGAACTCCACAAGTTGAGGTCAGAACCAGCCAGGCCGAATTCGCCATTGCCTGTACGTAAGCCGCCCGGGAGGCCCAAAAACCCAAAGTCATCCGTGCCGTTGGTATTGGTTCCTGGAATATCTGTTCTCCACCCATAAGTCGATTTCAGAGCAGTCGCCTCGCTTCCCGAAAAGCCCTGAGAGGCGATATGACTCTCTAAATCCGTCCACTCCTCATCGGTTGGAACATGCCAGCCCACCGGACACAGTCCCCGTACATCGTCCACCGCGTACCAGTTGTACAAGCGGCCATACTCCGCCAAAGACTGAGCATCATCGCACGCGTCGATGTCTGGGCTGAGGTTGGAGCATGAACTGCTGCCCTCGCCATATACGGCCGTAGCACCAGCTGATGTCGAGGCCCAATCTCCGTCCGTTAAGCCATCGGGAATCAAATCTCCATTGCCGTATACCGTCGTACGTAAGTTCTCCGCAAACCAACACTGGTCACCAATCACCACAACGGAATAGGTGTATCCATCCATCGTTGGGGATTCGCACAACAGCGTTGGGGCACATTCACCAAACCAAGTGAGCATTCCCGTCAAATCCATGACCGTGAGCTCACCATTGTCATCGTAATCCGGGTCATAGTCAGGGTTGGGTGAATCCATCCCCGCGTCATCAGGCATCAGGATGACGAGAAAAGAGAGGATATCCAGTACGGTGTAACATCCATTCCCATCGAAATCAGGATCGTAATCAGGATTTGTTTGAGCGGCCAAAGCATGGCCGATGAAGAGGGAAAAAGCCAGGAAAGCAAAACGCATGGCGAATAGGTTTGGGCACCCGACAATGTCGGCACATGAGGCCAAGAGAACACTGATAATCAAACCAATGGATTAAACCCATCGATAAGTCGGAAATGCTCGGATTATGCATTCTCTGGACGCCACGATGATTTCATGTCCGAGGACTACCAAGCCGCCCAAACCACAACACCACTGAATCAGGGCGCTTGACCACCCCGGTTCAGAGAGAGCGGGCCCACTCGAAGCCTTCGCGGATGGCGCGCTCGGCATCAATGCCGTAGGCCTCCTTGGCGCCACCGATGACCTTGACATCGGCTCCGGCTGATTTGAGCGCTCCGACGGGCTCGTTGTTGGAGAGCTGGCCAGAGCAGAAGACCACGCTATCGACCTCGAGGAACTGCTCCTTGCCGCCCACCTCGATGCGGAGGCCTGTGGGCTCGATGGCCTTGTAGGTCACGCCCGGAATCGACTTGACGCCGCGGAAGCGGAGCGTGAGGCGGTGGATCCAGCCGGTCGTCTTGCCGAGGCCCTTGCCGGGCTTGCCCTCCTTGCGCTGCAGCAGGTAGAGCTCGCGTTCAGGGGACGGGCGGTCCGGGGCCTCGAGGCCGCCGTCCGTCTCGAGGTCGCCGTCGATGCCCCAGCTCTTGCGGAAGCCCTCAATGGTCTCCTCGCCGTGGGCGTGGGACAGGAAGTCCGCCACATCGAATCCGATGCCGCCGGCGCCGATCATGGCGACCCGCTTGCCCACCTCGACCTCACCGCGCAGCACGGCGTCGTAGGGAACCGCATGAGGCAGGTCCGCACCGGGGATATTCGGGATGCGGGGGCGGACGCCCGCGCACCACGCCACAGCTGCATAGGGCTGGTCCGAGGCCTTGGCGGCGGTGAAGCGGTCCACGTCGAACCGCGTTTCGAGGTAGACCTTGACGCCAAAGCGGTCCAGCTCGTGCTGGTAGTAGCGCAGCGTCTCCGCGAATTCCTCTTTGCCGGGGATCTGGCGGGCGAGCAAGAACTGTCCGCCCAGCCCCTCACGCGCCTCGAACAGGTCGACCTCGGCGCCGCGCTTGGCGAGCTCCAGGGCGGTGGACATGCCCGCCGGGCCTCCTCCGACCACGGCGTAACGGCCTTCGAGTTTGCTGTCGGACTCCTTGGCGAATTCCGTCTCGCGTCCGGCGCGCGGATTGACCACGCACCCGGCCACCTTGCCCTTGAACGTGCGGTCCAGGCAGGCTTGGTTGCAGGCGATGCACGTATTGATCTCGGCCTCGCGGCCCTCGACCGCCTTGGCGATGATGTCGCCGTCGGCGAGCCAGGGACGCGCCATCGACACGAGGTCGGCACAACCGTCGGCCAACACCTGCTCGGCCACCTCCGGCATGTTGATGCGGTTGGTGGTGACCAGCGGCAGGCCCACCTGGCCCATCAGCTTCTTGGTCACCCAGGCGAATCCGGCGCGCGGCACCATGGCCGCGATCGTCGGAATGCGGGCCTCGTGCCAACCGATGCCGGTGTTGATGATGTCGGCGCCGGCGGCCTCGATGACCTGCGCCTGCTCCACCACCTCGCCCCAGCCGTTGCCCTCCTCCACGAGGTCGAGCATGCTCAGGCGGTACATGATGGCGAAGTCCGGACCACAGGCCTCGCGGATGCGCGCGACGATCTCCTCGGGAAAGCGCACCCGATTCTGGAAGGCCCCGCCCCATTCGTCGGTGCGGTGGTTGGTCCGCCGCACCAGGAACTGGTTGATCAGGTAGCCCTCTGAGCCCATGACCTCCACCCCGTCGTAGCCGGCCTCGCGGGCGAGCAGGGCGCAGCGGACGTAGGCCCGGATCGTGCGCTCGACGCCGCGGCCGCTGAGGACCCAGGGGCTGAACTTGCTGATGGGCGCCTTGCCCTTGGACGGGGCCACGCAGAAAGGATGGTAGCTGTAACGTCCGCCGTGCAGGATCTGCAGGGCAATACGGCCGCCGGAAGCGTGGACCGCGTCGGTCACCTCACGGTGTTGCGCCGCCTGGGAGGAGCGCATCAGCGTGGCGCCATGCGGGGCCAGCTTGCCGGCCCTGTTGGGCGAGATGCCGCCGGTGACGATGAGGCCTGCCCCGCCTTCGGCGCGCTCGGCGTAGAAGCGCGCCAGCTTCGAAAAGCCGCCCTTCTTCTCCTCCAGTCCCATGTGCATGGAGCCCATGATGGACCGGTTGGGCATGGTCATGCCTGCGACCTGCAACGGCTGCAGCAGATGGGGGTACTTCGGATGGCGGGGAGCGGTGCCGGTCATGCTGACAAGTTCGGGTACGTCCGGCCAATACCGAAAGGACTATTCATCGGATGTCGGACAAGCCGCCCCGAAGAC
>CALKUW010000327.1 GCA_937996585.1 uncultured Flavobacteriales bacterium | reverse complement strand
TGCAATGCCCGCGAGGGCCACCCCGAGCATGGCGGCCAGGTGCCGTTTGAAACGGATGAACCGCGCGAGCTCCTGTTCTTCGAGCCGGGCCAGGCGGCGCGGCAGGATGCGGTAGAAGGCCACCAGCGCGCCCCCGAGCAGCACGGCACCGACGAGGTGGGGGAAGACGGGGTCGTTCCAGGGCCAGATGCGCCCTGTCGATCCGGCTTCCTGAAGAACGGAGAGGTCCCGGAACACGGAGCGGATCTCGATGAGCGAGACGATCTCCAGCTGCTTGCCCATCGACCGTGCGAAGGAGGAGGGCAGGTGGTAGATGAGCAGGTACACCTCCGCGACAAGGATGGCGGAGAAAGGGGTGTACAGCACATGGAGCGGATGGCCGAACAGGGACTCCGGCATGGGGAAGGGGAGCCACCCGGCTTCGTGCACCAAAAAGAGCAGGAGATGGACAATGAAGAGTCCGAGGGCGAGCCTCACGAGGGCGTGCTCTACGGCCTTGCGCGAAGCGGGACTCAGGATGAGTTCCGCCAGCCGGTCGAGGAGGTTGAGTATGATGTTCACGTGCCTGGAGCGCCGCCGCTCCAGATCTCCCAGGCGGCTTCCGCTTGGTGTTGCAACATGGATAAGCCATCCAATGTTCTGGCACCCAATGCGGAAGCGCGTTGCAGTAGCTGTGTTTCCCGCGGGTTGTAGATGAGGTCAACAACCAGGTGACCGGCTCCGATGCCCTGAATGGCTTCGCCCAGTGGCGGCATGGCATCCGTGTGGGGGTGCATGCCCACCGGCGTGCAATTCACGATCAGTGGCGTGGCGCGGATGCCCTCCGTGCGCAGGTCATCATAGCCGACCACATCCGGTCCTGCAGGCTTCCGGCTGACCCTGACCACATCCAGGCCGATGTTTCGCAAAACGTAGCAGACCGCCGCTGCTGATCCCCCGGTGCCCAGCACGAGGGCGCGGTGATGATGGCCCTCGAGAAAAGGGGCGATGGCCCGTCGGAACCCCTGTGCATCGGTATTGTGCCCAATGCGGCCTTCGGCGGTGAAGGCAATGGTGTTCACCGCGCCGATGGCCTTGGCTGTGTGCGACAGGCCCTCCAGCAGGGGCATGACGGTCTGCTTGTGGGGAACGGTGACGTTCATGCCGGCCCAGCCGCCTTCTTCCCACAGGGTATGGACGGCCTCTACCGTGGGCAGGTCGTGCAGTTCATAGACGCAGTCCGTGATGCCTTCGGTCGCCCACTTCGTTTCGAAATGACGTTGGGACCAGCTGTGACCGACCGGGTGACCGATCAGGCCAAACCTGCGCACCGCCTCAGCCATGGGAGCCGGTATTGGCGGATGGGGTACCCCTCTGCGCGATCCAACCGAGTCCACCCACCATCAAGGCACCCGCGGCCATGCATCCCACTGCGGCCATGACCTGCGGGTCGGGATGGGCGTCCGGCATCAGGTTCACCTGAAGGAATTCGACACGTCCGTCGGAGTGGGTGTACAGGGGCTGCACATCCGCTTTCCAGGGCCAGAGCTTGCGCAGGGATCCGATCAGGAAACCGCTCAGCAGGGAGAGGGCCCACCGGCGGTGGGTTCGGAATACCCAGCCGAGCCCCTTGCTGAACCCCAACAATCCCGAGAGGGCGCCGCTGCCGAATGCGGCGATGCGCACGACATCGAAGGACTTGAGTGCGCCGATGACGGCGGCATAGGCACCCAGCAGAACCAGAATGAAGGACCCGCTGATGCCCGGCAGGATCATGGCACATATGGCGATGGCTCCTGCGCCGAAGAGGAAGACCGGATGGTCGCTCTGCACCAGCGGGGGTAGGCCCGTCAGCCACCAGGCCAGACCGCTGCCGAAGAGGAGAAAAGCGACCTCCGCCACGTGGAATTCCCTGCGCGGGATTTCCCGCAACATGAAGGGGACGCTGGCCGCGACGAGGCCGAAGAAGAAGGCCCACAACAGCACCGGATGGTGGGCGAGCAAGTGGTGCAATGCCCCGGCCAGCAGCACGACGGAGGTGCTGATGCCGGCGACGAGGGCAGTCAGGAAGCCGAGGTTGAATTCCTTCCAAGTGGCCACAGGGCCCCGCAAGAAGAGGACTTGAACGGTGCCCCAGCCGAGGTTGCCGATGGTATCGAGAAGCTCCTCGTAGATGCCGGCGATGAAGGCTACGGTACCTCCGCTGACACCGGGGACAAGGTCTGCGGCGCCCATGGCCATGCCGCGCAGTCCGAGTCCGATCCAGGCCCTGGTGTCGCGGCGGCGCATGTCAGGCGACCTCCATGGAGGGGTCCACTTCGGCGGCCCAGGCGGTGGCACCCCCTTTGAGGTTGTATAGGTTGTCCATACCGAACTGTTCCTCCAGGGCGACGAGGACGGCAGCGGAACGCCCACCGGACCGGCACTGGAGCACCACGGGTATATCCCTTCTCAATTCGGAGTGGCGGGCGATGATGTCTCCCATGGGGATATGGGTGCCACCGAGGTTGCCTGCCGCGAATTCGTATTCCTCACGGATGTCGATGAGCTGATGCTCACGCTCCCCGTTTCGCCAGGCCTGTAACTCGTTGACTGCGATTTCCTTCATTCCTCCTCGGCTACGGGTTGGACACCTTGCTTCAGTTCGTCCGGTAGGAAATGGAAGAAGGTGTCTCCCCGCAGACCGACCCTGAGGCATTCCAATGGAATGACATCCGCAGGTCCAATGTTGCCGAGATTCACGTTGGCGCCGAACTGCTTGATGAACCACACCTGTTGCGCTTTCTTGGGTGCTTCCCACAGGATGTCCTCCAATGCCACATTGGCGAGGATCTTCCGGATCAACTGGGTATGGGCCGATCCATTGGGGCGGTATATGCCGACCGTACCGCTTTCACGGGCTTCGGCGATGACCTTGACCGACCCCGCATCGAGCTCGTTGCGCATCATGCGGATCCACTTGGCCGGGGAAATGAGGATGCCCTCCTCCTTCGAACCGACCTCGGAGAGCACCTTGAAGTCCTTGGACAGCCGCTGGATCAGTTCGCACTTGTAATCGTGGTCAATGACCATGGAGCCATCGCTGATCTCCAAGCACCCAATGCCCATGTCGTCGATGAACTTGAGGTAGTCATCGAGTTTGTTGCGGACCAGAAACGCCTCGAAGAGCGTCCCGCCGCAGTAGACATCCATGCCCGCATCGCGGTAGAGTTTGACCTTGGCTGCCAAATCGGGCGTGAAAAGGCTGGTACCGAATCCGAGCTTCAGGAAATCGACCTTGTCCGCCGCAACGGCAATCAGGTCCTCAGCCTGGCGCAGGCTCAGTCCTTTGTCCATGACCATGGTCATACCATGCGTCCGAGGACGGGTGGTCCGCTCGGGCATGTGGGGAAGGGGGAAGTTCATGGCTTCTTGGGGGCGTTGAGGACGCGCAGGCTGAATTCGGCGTCCTGCTCGATGCCGGGGAATACACCGGCCAACGTATAGCACAGATCGGGCGTGCGGTCAAGGGCGCCGTCCAACAAGGCATAGGCTTGCTTGGTGCGTCCCAGCGAATAGAGGGAGATGAAGGTCCGGCAGACCACAAGCGGGTCCGAGACCGATGCTTCGGGGATGGACCCGATCAGATCGAGCGCTTCCTCGAATCGGGCGTCCTGCTGCAGGTTCTCACATGCTTCCAGATACACCTCGAGGTTTTCGGGTTCCAGACGAAGGGCATTGGCGTAAATCAGCCCAGCCTCATCATGCATGCCGATTTTCTTGAGAATGCCACCGAGCAGTATGTGGTACTCGACGTTCATCGGCTCGAGTTCCATGGCCTTCTCGAAATGCTTCAGGCTTCCCGTCCAGTCCTGACGCATCTCAGCACATACACCCAATCCGACATGCGCATCGGCAAAATCACCATCGAGTTCCAGGGCATAGTGGTAGTATTCTTCCGCTTCACCGACAGCACCAAGCCGCTCCTTGCATTCGCCCATCAGTGTGTAGATGTTGGCTTGGGGAGCGTCCATCAGCATGGATTCCCGGTAGCACTCGAGCGCCTGGTCGTAGTCCTCCATCATGGTCAGGGCAGCGGCCTTCTGCAACAGGGCAGGGCTGAAGTGCTCGTCAATCACGAGGGCATACTCGTACGCATCGATGGCACGCTCGAACCGACCGCAACGCTGCAGTGCATTGCCCAGGTTGTACCATCCGGGACAGCTGTACGGGTGCTGGTCCACGAAACCTTCGAATGCGGTAATGGCCTCCTTGCTGCGCCCCATCGATTCGAAGCAGAATCCAAGCTCATGGAGGGCAGTTTCATTGGCAGGGTTCTCCTGCAGGGCCTCATTCAGCACTTCCACCGCGCGCTCCCAATGCCCAATGTTCTCGTACTCGAGCGCGATATCGATGTAGAGGTCGCCCCTGAAGGCGACATCACCGAGGTCGAGGGCCTGTCGGTAGTGGTGGATGGCTTCGTTGTGCTTCTCGAGTTGGGAGTAAAGCGTCGCCAATGTGAGGTGGATCTCATCGTTGGTGGGCTCGAAAGCCAACAGGTTGCGCAGCCGGGGTATGGCGTGCTTGAGGTTGCCCGATCCGGCCATCAATTGAGCCTCTCTCAGTTGGAGGGACAGGCTTTCCGGATAGAGACCGCTGGCGAATTTCAGGACGTGTTGCGCCTTGCGGTGGCGACCCTGTTGCAGGAAGTGCTCGATCAGGGATTCGAGCTCCATCAAGTCGAAAAAGACAGGCGCGTTGGATTGCAGCATGGACTCGTATCGGTCCACGATTCCTGCCATCTCCCGGGCATCCTGGTCGTTCAGTTCCTCGTCGTGCATCAAACTCCCCTAAAACTAGGCCTGTTGCGAACGCATGGTGGTCTTGCGGAACGGGTGTTTTGAACAACCATTCTGAATTCCTTCACGTCCGGTCCAAAGATGTGGTAAGGTGGCCGTGAAACCGCCTGTTTCGGCAGACATTTCGTAATCGTTGGCGAGGGACTGACCTACTTTTGCGCCATGACATTCATCCGCAGCATTTCAGGATTTCGCGGGACCATCGGGGGTCCGGAGGAGGAGAACCTGACCCCACCGGATATCGTGCGTGCCACACAGGGCTACGGAAGTTGGATCCTTGACACCCGCCCGGCAGATTCCAAGGACCGCCCGAAGGTGGTCGTAGGGCGGGATGCACGCCCTTCCGGCGACATGGTGCAGCGGCTCGTGACCGGTACGTTGATGGGAATGGGCATCGACGTCATCGACCTGGACTTGTCCACGACCCCCACGGTGGAGATGGCGGTGGTCGGGGAAGGCGCCGATGGGGGCATCATCCTGACGGCTTCGCACAACCCGGTCCAGTGGAATGCACTCAAACTCCTGGATCGCCATGGGGCCTTCATCAGCGCTGCGGACGGTGCTGATGTCATCCGCCGCTCCGGAGAAGCCCACCATTTTGCACCGGTCGAGGCACTCGGCACCATTTCACGTCAGGACGGTTGGATTGACGCGCATATCCAGGCCATCCTCGACCTCGAGCTGGTCGACCGTGAGGCCGTGGCGCAGGCGGGATTCAAGGTCGCGGTTGATGCGGTGCACAGCACGGGAGGCATCGCGGTTCCCCGACTGCTCAAGGCCCTCGGCGTGGAGGAGGTCATCGAACTGTATTGCGAGCCCCACGGACGTTTCCCGCACAATCCGGAGCCGCGTCCCGAACACCTGACGGCCCTTTCCGAGGCGGTCGTGGAGCACGGTTGTCACCTCGGCATCACGGTGGATCCCGACGTGGACCGCCTGGCGTTCGTCTGCGAAGACGGGTCCATGTTCGGCGAGGAGTATACCCTCGTTTCCGTGGCGGATTACGTACTGGCCCACACGCCGGGTGCCGTGGTGAGCAACCTCAGTTCCACTCGGGCCCTGCGCGATGTGGCCGAATCCCATGGCCAGCGGTATACCGCCAGTGCCGTGGGGGAGGTCAATGTGGTCCAGGCCATGACGGAAACCAACGCCATCATCGGGGGAGAGGGCAACGGCGGCGTCATCTATCCCACCCTTCACGCCGGCCGGGATGCCCTCGTCGGCATCGCCCTGTTCCTGTCCCACCTCGCCCATGGCGACAAGACGGTCTCCGGGCTGAGGGCCTCCTATCCACACTACGAAATGGTCAAGGCCAAAATCGACCTCGATCCCACCTGGAATGTGGACCGGCTCCTCGCCGATTTCGCCAGCGATATGCAGGAACATGCCCCCTCCACCATCGACGGGGTGAAGCTGGACCTGCCCGAGGGATGGGTGCATCTGCGCAAATCCAACACCGAGCCCATCGTCCGGGTGTACGCCGAAGCATCCACTGCGGAGGCCGCAAAGGCACTGGTCGATACCTACCGGGAAAAGCTGCTTTCCTGCGCGTGAATGTGTCACCGATGACGATTCTTGAGCCACAGGAACTAATTTGCTCCAAGCAAACGAGCGCCCCCACGCAATGAACGTGTACCTCGACAACGCCGCAACCACCCCGATGATCCCTGAGGTGGTAGACGCCATGGTTCCCTACATGCGGGACCATTTCGGCAATCCATCTTCCACACACCAATACGGACGCAAGACCAAAACGGCCATCGAACAGGCCCGACGGCGCATTGCGGCACACCTCAATGTCCATCCCCGGACCATCTGCTTCACAAGCGGGGGGACCGAGGCCGACAACATGGCCCTCCACGCAGGAGTGGAGCAGTTGGGGTGCCAGCGCATCCTCACCTGTGCGACCGAGCACAGTGCGGTGGTCAAGACTGCCGAACACCTCGGACGACGGGATGGTGTCGATTTCGGACTCATCCCCCTCAACGGGGAGGGCAAGGTCGACCTGGTAGAGCTGGCGTCCTTGTTGTCCGACGGTGTCCCGACCATGGTCTCGGTCATGCACGGCAACAACGAAGTCGGCATCCTTCAGGACATTGAGGCCATCGGTACCTGCTGCCGAGAATTCGGTGCCCTCTTCCACACCGATACGGTACAGACGATGGGCCATTACCGAATGGACCTCGCCGCCCTGCCCGTGGATTTTGCGGCCTGCAGCGCCCACAAGCTGCACGGTCCCAAGGGGGCTGGCTTCCTCTATGTCCGCGATGGCCTTCGCATCGGCGCTCACATCATGGGGGGCAGCCAGGAGCGGGCCATGCGCGGAGGAACGGAAAACCTGATCGGCATCATGGGCCTGGCTGCTGCATTCGACCATGCCATGGCCCACCTCGAGGACCACGCAGCCCACATCCGAGGACTCAAGGCGGAGATGGTGGAAGGCTTGCGCCATACCGTGCCCGGCGTCCGGTTCAATGGAGGATCGGATGGCGAGGACAGCCTGTACACGGTGTTGAGCGTGAATTTCCCCCAGCACGAGAAGAACGGCATGATGCTCTTCCTGCTGGACCTCGACGGCGTGGCTTGTTCGGGGGGCAGTGCCTGCTCCAGCGGCAGTACGCAGCCGTCCCATGTGCTTTCCGCCATCGGTGCCCATGAGGAGGGGCGCGCCTCCATCCGGTTTTCGTTCAGTCGGTTGACCACATCGGCCTGCATCCAACACGCCTTGAAGGCGATCGCGAAGATCCGGGCTGTTTCGGTGCTCGTCTGATCCCCGCCAACAAAAAGGAAGGGGCGGAAGCGGCCCCGCTTGCGCAGTACCGTCCGCCCCTTCAGGGGTGGTTGTGAGGGTGCATCACTGTTTGGATTGGGCGATCACGTCTTCGGGGATGGGTTGGGTCGTCACCAGGGAAACACAGCCAATGGGCGTATAGGCACCCGAGGCCTTTTCAGACGTGACATGGACGATGAGGTCTTCTGCCGCTTCCACCTGCAAGGGCAATGTGGTGACCGTCCCAGCGGTGGTGCCTTCCGCGAGGGAGCGACCGGAAGCCGACACCACGTTGAAGCCCACTTCACCGAGGTCGGGGTGCGTGCTGATGAGGAGGTCCACCGAGCCTGAGGCGCTCACTTCAAGGACGGCGGCGGCACTTTCACCTCGACCGAGTGTCCCGGCCTGGATCTGGTCGATGGCCTGGCCTGCATCCAAGGTGCTGATCACGCGCTGCTTGGTGAATTTTCGGCATTGCGCACCTGCATCGAAGGCAGTCAACATCAGTAGGGCCAAAGCGCAAAAGGAGAGGGGAGTCGTATTCATGTCGGAAGGGTTTGGGAGGTCAGGACGGCCCGTTGCGGGCTCATTGGATGAACGTCAGCTTCACCACTTTGGTATTGGCGCCGATGGCGTTGACCTGGGTGCGGAGGTTGCTCAGCGCAATCTGCTTGGTCTGACCCTTGGCGAACATGATGCGCTTGAAATCGGTGGCGCTGGTCTGTCCGTAGATCACGACCGTAGCCTTGATGTAGTAGGCGCCGGTCTTGGTGGATTTGCCAGCGGTATCGTTGCCGCCGGTGTTGTCGTTGTAGCGGATGCCATAGCCCTTGTCCTGTTGGGCTGCGGTCACAATGCGCGGACCGTTGTCGGAGAAGCCGTCTCCACCACGCGGAGCGTAGAGGTCGAAGGATTGGGCGGAGGCCACAGCGGCGCTGAATGTCAGGGCGAGGGCGAGGAGGGAGGAGATCTTTGCGTTCATGGCAATGGGGATTTGTGTGTGATTGATGGTGCTAACATCAGGGGGCTTTCAGCGTCTCGACAGGGCCTCCATCACCTTGAACCATGACAATCGTCATGCCCTTCGTCCGGACGAAAAAAAAACGCCGCCCGGATGGGGCGGCGCTTCTTCATTTATGTGGTCGGGTCAGTAGGACGTGATGTCCAGGCTGACCACGCGGACGGGGACACCGATGGCGTTGATCATTTGGCGCATCCTGGACATGGCGGCCGACTTGGTCGGTGCCGACGTGCGCAGGGCGCGCTCACCATCGGGGCGGTTGACCAGCGACATGGGCAGCACGATGGCGGTCACGATGTAGCGGTCCTGGGTGTAGCCCATGCCCTTGGACCGGTCGGTCGATGGGCGGACGGGCTTGTTGTATTCGTGGGAGGTGGGGCTGTGGGCGGGCAGGCCGGCCAGCGTGGTACGCATGTTGGCGCTGCCTGAAGTGGATCCGCCACCGGAGTTTGAACTGATGCCGTAGCCCTTGCCCATCTGGGCGGCGTTGGCGCCTTGGGCGAAGGTGGTGGTGGCGGCGAAGACCATGGCGGCGGCGAAGGCGGAGGAGAGAAACTTGTTCATGACGTGGAGGTTTTTGGGGTTGTTGACAGGTCAAACATCCGCCACCTTCCACGCCCTTTTCCTGACCTCCGTCAGTCCCGGACCATGACAATCGTCACCGCACCGCCAGGCGCACGGTGCGCCCGGAAGCGCCCTGCAGGATAAACATCCCGACCGGAGCGACCAGGTCAAGCCGTCCACCGCCGGCTGTACCGGCATCGATCACGCGTCCATCCAATCCGAAGAGGCGCCAGGCCTCACCAGCCTCGAGGCCGGTGATGGCGACGCCGGCATCGGTGGGACGCCATTCCAATCCGTCGCGTTCCATGGACGACACGCCCGAGGTGGGATTGCAGACATCGGCCTGACCATTGATCCACACGGTACCGCCCAGGATGGCCAGCAGGGCACAACCGCCGTGGTTGAGTGGTCCACCATTGACGGTGGTCACCTCGGTTGCCCCATTCTCGTTCATCCACGCTTCGGCCACCAGCGTATTGTCATAGAAGACCTGCTCATCCAGCGTGCAGTAGTACATCTGTATGGGCGACTGTGGCACCCATTGGTAGAGGTCGTTGTCCTGCGCGGCGAGGAAGAACGGGTGGTCCTCCGCCATGAGGCCCTCCAGCGCGCCGGGTTGTACGATGTCAACCGTAGGACCGTCGAGGTAATCATTGATCATGTCGCCATCGGTCTCGCCGTCGAACATGGCCGGCAGCCCACTGGCGAAGGGTTCCTGAAAGACTTCGGAGAGGTCGACGAAGATGTTGCCATAGGTCTGCTGCCAGGCGAGCAGGATGTAGGCGAGGTAGGCGGGGTTGGAATATTGCTCCTGCGCCATACCGGCTGGCAGCTGTGTGCCAGACATGTCATAGGGGCCGCTCATCGGTGCCGCGGCCGCCAGGGGAAAGCCCGCTTCGGTGTCCTCCTGCATGCGCTTGGCCATGGCCATGGAAGCGTGTCCGCCCTGCGAGTAGCCGCTGACGAAATGCTGGCCGTTCAGCCCTATGCCCAGATCGTCCTGCAGGTTTTCGAGGGCCCCCAACATGGCGATGCCGGCTTCCGCCTCCGAGTCGGCGTGCACGTAGGGATGGAGCACGTCGGTGCTGGAGCCGAGTCCCAGGTAGTCGGGCATCAACGCGATGACGCCATTGGTCGCCATGAGGAAGCCGAGTTGGCCCTCGAATCCCTCATAGGAAGGCGCATCCTCCCGCAGGAAGATGGTGCCGTGCATGTAGGTGTGCGTCGGAAAGGCGCACTCGAGCGCCTGCCCTTCACCGTCCACCGGCACGAACAGGGCCCCGCTCAC
>CALKUW010000326.1 GCA_937996585.1 uncultured Flavobacteriales bacterium | reverse complement strand
GGTGACGACGTGGAGGTCCGGGTACGCCTGGGTGATGAATTGGGGGAGGGGGGCTTTGACGTCGTCTGGCAGGTTCTTGGCGAGGGCGATGTCCTGACGCAGGGCGTGGGCGCTGACGAGAATGCCGCTGTCGAGCTCCTGGCGGACGACGTCATCGAGGGTGCGTTCGGCGAGGGTGAGGTCGAATTCGCGGGTGAGGCTTTTGCCGTCGAGGGCGGGGGAGATGGCGCTGCCGACCGGGGGGAGCTGGGCGTCGTCCCCGACGAGGATGATGCGGCTGCCCGGGGCCTGGAGACAGAACTGGAAGAGGTCGGAGAGGAGGTCGCGGTAGCGGAAGCCGGCCCCTGCGGCGCCGGATTGGCGGAGGCCGCTGTCGCGCCCGATCATGGAGGCTTCGTCAACGATGAAGACCGCGCCCTTGCGGGTGTAGGGGGCGATGGTGGCCGAGGTGCCGCCGTCCGGGGTGGCCTTTCGGAGGTAGATGCGCCGGTGGATGGTGCTCGCCTGGCGGCCGGCGTAACGGCCCATGACCTGGGCGGCCCGGCCGGTGGGGGCGAGGAGTTCGACGGGCCGACGGAGATCTTTGAGAACATTGACCAGGGCAGCCATGGTGGTGGTCTTGCCCGTTCCGGCGTAGCCTCGAACGATGAGGCAGCAACGCTGTTGGGGGCTGACCAGGAAGCGGCCCAGCGCATGGATGAGGTCCTCCTGGCTCCGGGTGGGCGAGTGGGGGAAGGCGGCGCGCAGGCGGTCTTCTACTTCGTCGGAGGTGGGGGCGCTGGACACGGTGGGGTTGGGGTGCGTCGACAAGTTCGTGTCGGGCACGGGCAAAGTACGGTCCTTCGGGGTGGCTGTCCGGCAGGGATTCATTAGCTTCGCCCCGCTTGATTCGCACCCATTCGCGCCCACGAGCATGAACGATTCGAACGAAAAATACCGGGAGCTCCTGTTCCTCGTCCGCAGCCACAGTTTCAGCCTGATCCTGCTTGTTGCCGGATTTGCCTGGACCATCATGTACATCCGCTCCGTCATGGCGTCGACCGACACGGCCGACCTCAGCCAGCCGACGGAGATGTTGTATGCGGGCCTCGCCCTCATCATCAGTGGCGTCTTGGCGATGCCCGCCGTGCTCGACCGCATCCCTCAGAATGCCTACCGGGGCCTGCTGGTGGTCGGGGTGGTCAGTGCCGCCTACTTCTTCATGGCATCCACCAATTCGGTGTTGGATGAGGAGCAGTTCCTGAAAGATCAGGCTGCGATGAACGCAGTGACCATCCAGCGGTTGACGGACATCCGTGACGCCCAATTGGCCTACCGTGAGGTGAACGGTGAGTTCACTGACAGCTTCGATACGCTCTTCGCCTTTATCAATGCGCCCTTGGTGCCCTTGAACTTCTCGATTGGATCCTTCCATGACACCATGCCGGAAGCGCAGTGCTTCGAGGAAGGTTTCGTGATCCAGCGTGCGGATGTGCCGGGCATTGCTGCTGAACTCGGCTGGGATGAGCAGATGCTGCTCGACAGTATCACGGCGGATGCGGTAGCTTTCAAGGTGCGTGATACCCTGTACACGTCCTTCTTCGCGGAGAACTTTACGGCTGAGAAGCGGGCAGACAAGAAACTGCCGCCGGTGAACCTGGATTCATTGACCTTCAGCCCGACTTCCGGTCAGCGGTTCCGGATTGATACGACCTATGTGCAGCAGAGTGGATTGACGGTCAGTGCCATCAAGGTGCAGGACCCCACCCCATTCGGTAAGCCGAACGTCAAGAAGGACACGCTTCGGTTCGGCTCGCTGGTCGAAGCCCATACCGATGGAAACTGGCGCCAATAAGGGCCAGCCCGACTTTCAGCTGACAGCGCTCGACGGCTCGCAAGACCTGCCGGAGGGCACCTTTCCCTTGTGGATTTTTGATTCCGGTCAAGCCGTGCGTTGGTTGCGTACGGCTGAAGACCGCAGTGTCATCTTGGAGGCCGGATTGCGGGCTTGGACGGCTGCTCCCGGTCCTGCCCGGATGCAAGAGCGGGCACAGTGGTTGGAAGGGAAGATTCGGGAGGAGCGCAGTGGCAGTGTGACGTGGATGTCTGATGGTGCTGCCACGGTCGTGCCAGAAGCATTGCGCGAGCAGGCCACAGATGTGGAGTGGCTCGAGGCCGAGACCGGATTGCGGCACCTCGGAACGGAAACAGAGCAGGTGGTGGGTTCGCCCTATCTCGTGATCCATGCGCCAGACCACAGTTTGCGACAGGCTTTGGCGGCTTTGGTGCCGACCATGGTGTTTAGGCACCCCCGGGCGATCCTGGCAGAGGCGTTCATCCGTGAGGAGCGTCAACGGGATCGTACGGCTTTGGCTGTTCACCTGCGGGAGGAGATGGTGGACCTCGTATTGCTGGATGGCGACGCGCTGCAGGCTTCGGTTTGTCATGCGGTTTCCACTCCGGCGGATGCCGTGTACCGCGCGGTTCATCTGTTGCATACGCTGGGCTATGATGCCGATGTGGCCGTCCAACTCAGTGGTGCGGTCAAACCGGCGGGCGAGGTGCACCTTGCATTCGAACGCCATTTCGAAACCGTGGACCTCCATTACGGCAGGTTCATTCCGGCCCTCGGCAGTGTGACCGGGCTTCACCGGCAGCATTTCCTGCCCGTCATACAGTTGATCCGATGCGCGTGATCGGCGGACGGCTCAAGGGCCGCAGGTTTTCTCCGCCGCGTCATTTCAAGGGCCGCCCCACCACCGATTTCGGCAGGGAGGGGTTGTTCAATCTGCTGCGTTCGCGTCTCGATCTGGAAGGGTTGGAAGCGCTGGACCTCTTTGCTGGTTCGGGAGCGGTCTCGTTCGAGCTGGCGAGCCGAGGGGCGGTATCCGTGACCGCGGTCGAGATGGATGCGGGCTCCTGCCGGTATATCCAAAAGCAGGCCCAGGATTTCGGGTTGGACGCTATCCGGGTCTTGCGCGCCGATGCCTTTGCCTTCCTCGGCAAGGCCATGACCCAGTTCGACCTCGTTTTTGCCGATCCGCCCTACACGGAGCCGCGGCTGCCGGAATTGCCTGAATTGGTGCGCAGTGCCGGTCTGGTGGTAGATGGCGGATTATTCGTTCTGGAGCACGGAGACCGCAGCGACTTCAGCGAGGAACCGGGTTTCGTGGAGATGAGGAAATACGGTCACGTGCATTTCAGTTTCTTTGATTTCACAAGCGATGTCCATGAGTGAAGCGAAACGCCGTGCTGTTTTTCCCGGATCCTTCGATCCCATTACCCGGGGACATGAGAACATCCTGCGCCGCGCAGCAGGCCTGTTCGACGAAGTGATCGTGGCCATCGGCGTGAACCAGGACAAGCAGGGGATGTTCCCGCTCGAGCAGCGGCTCCAGTGGTGCCGCGACACGTTTGCGGACCTGCCCCACATCAGGGTGACGTCCTTCGAAGGTTTGACCGTGGATTTCTGCCGGTCGGTCGGTGCGGGGTGGCTCATTCGCGGCGTGCGCAACGGGGGTGACTTCGAATACGAGCGCACCATCGCTCAGATGACGAAGTTGCTCGAGGATGGACTGGAGACGATGATCCTGTTCACGGATCCGGAGCATGCGCCGATTTCGAGCAGTGTGGTGCGGGACATCGCACACCACGGCGGCGATGTGTCGCGTTTCGTTCCCGATGCAGTGGACCTCGGCGCATTGGGGGATTGAGATGGAGGGGCGTAGCTTTTTGCGCTTCATCTTGGTCTTGTGGACGCTGGGGATGACCGTGGCGGCATGGGCCCAGGAACATGCGGTCACGCTGAATTTGGAAGGGCTGGCTTACCGCCCTTACCGCATCTCCGAGTTTCATCCCTTGAGCGCCACCCGAAGCGTGGTGCAGGATGGACAAGCTGATGCGGATGGCGAGTTGACCATGACATGGTCGGATGACGGTCGCCTTCATTTCATGGAGCTGGAATCGGCGGGCATCCTGTGGTCCGTTCCCGTTCTCGGCCCTATGGAATCCGGGTGGACCTTGGAGGTTCCACCGCCTGGGCGGGCCCCGATGGCTTCGCGACCTGGATTGATGCGTTTTGATGGAGCAGGGGATGGAGGTGTCATTGCTGCCCTTGCGGAATGTGAACGCCTTGTTGCACGCCATGTGGATGAAATCGCGGCTGATCTGCAACGGGCCCTGCTATGGGAAGGGATGGATCCGGATGCCAAGCGCGAGGTCGGCGGGCTCCTGGGGGTCCCGATGGAGGCCGGTGACGGCAATGAATCAGAGGTGGACCGTGATTCAGCACTCGCTGCGCGGGTGATGTTGGCGTCGGAATCATTCGATTCCCTCGTGGCCAGCTCGTCGGTGGAGGCGTTGGGAGCATACGTCGATGCGATGCGGTGGCGTGTCCTGCCCGAGTTGCATCCCGACAGTCTGTTGGCTTTCAGGAATCAATGGCGGCAACGCGGTGCGCCAAATCCGTTCGCGGCGGATGAAGTGCTCCTCTTCCGGGAGGGGTTGGAACGGTTTGCGGATGTCGATGCGATGTCGCGGGAGGATAGGGCTACCCTTGGCCGGGCCTGGTCGAGCGGTGACATGGACAGTCTTGTGGTGGCCACGGCGGTCTGGTGGGGCAGGGAAGACCGTGACATGACGGCGGCCTGGTTCCTGGCCCGGCTTGGCGACGGTGGTTTCGGATACACGGCACCCCGGCGCTTCGGTCTGAGCCGTCCACTTCCGCCCGCGATGGCGGCCTTGTTGGATGAGCTGAACGACCACCCTTTGCTGGGGGAGGCTGCGGTTGGTCTGGCCGCACACTTCGCTTCTCCGGGGCCACTGCCTCGCGGCTTGAGGGCCTTTCAGGCAAATGGTGACCTCGTCGACTTGGACGAGGTGGCCGGAGGCGGACCGGTGCTGTGGCTTTGGGTGGATGCATCTGCCCCGTCGACGGTCGTGCAGCTTCAGGTGTTGGAGCGGTTGATCCGCGAGGAGGGCGGGCGTGGCCGCAAGGGGGCGCAACTGCCGCGTGACCTGCAATGGGTAGTGGTGGACGCAGGTGGTGATGGACCTGCCTTCGAGCGGCTTGTCCGAGAAGCGGGAAACCGGAATGGCGGCCTCTTGCGGGTGCCTTACCGGTTGTTGAATACAGGGGGCGACATCCGGTGGACGCAGGCATTCGACATCAGATCCCTTCCAGCCGCGCGCCATACGGGTCCGGGGATGGAGCCAACCCCGGAGGAACCGCCTTTGCCAGGGCCGTCCCTCATCGGCTGGCTCGCCAGGCGCTCATGAGCCGGGCGATGTTGCCGAAGGCGCGGGCTTCAAGCTGTTGCAATGCTGCAGGGTTCGCCCACCGCACTTCCGTGATGCCTTCCTCCATCTGGGGTTGAAGCGCTGAAGTATCGGTGCCGGGAGCCGGTTGCATCTCAAACCAATGGGTGACCTTCATGAGCCGGTCTTCGGGCCCGTAGATGTGGTAGGTCCTGGCGAAAGGGGCGCCGACCACAGGCAGGGGTACACCACATTCCTCATGGACTTCCCGCGCTGCAGCTGTGGGCAGGTCTTCTCCGGCTTCCACCTTGCCCTTGGGCAGATCCCAGTGGCCGAGGCGGTGGATGCAGAGCAACTCGCCTGCGGCATTGGCGAGCAGACCGCCTGCAGCGTGGACGTCCTCGGTGTGGCTGTTGAAGGTCTGCCATGCCCCGTCGAGGTCTTTGCAGCGGAGCCACGAATGGGGGGCTTTTTCGGTCCACGTGGCGATGGGAGCGACCGGGCCATCGGTGTGTTCGAACACCATCGCTCCATTGTCCGGGGGCAGCTGCGAATCGGCCAGGGTGAGCCGCCGTTCGCCGAAATCCACGTCATACCTTCGCGCCATGTCTCTATTGTTGGATGAGCGCCGGAAAGTAGCAGAATCGCTGCTGCGCATCAAGGCGATCCA
>CALKUW010000325.1 GCA_937996585.1 uncultured Flavobacteriales bacterium | reverse complement strand
GCTGTACCGCAACTACATCGGGATGGGCTATCACCCGACCGAGGTGCCGAGTGTCATCCGCCGGAACGTGATGGAGAATCCCGGGTGGTACACGGCATATACCCCCTATCAGGCGGAAATTGCGCAGGGTCGGCTCGAAGCCCTGATGAACTTCCAGACCGTCGTCTGTGACCTGACGGGCATGGAGTTGGCTAACGCCAGCTTGCTCGACGAAGCGACCGCCGCGGCCGAGGCGATGACCATGCTTTTCAATGCGCGCAGCCGGAAGGCGGCCAAGGAGGGAGTCAACCGTTTTCTCGTGTCCGATGGTGTGTTTCCACAGACCTGGGCGGTGCTGAAGAGCCGTGCTGAGCACCTCGACATCCGGATTGAGCGCTGTGCCGAGGTGGATATGGACTTCTCCAACGGCGTCTTTGGCGCCTTCGTGCAGTACCCCGATGATCGGGGACGCGTGGAGCCCTTGCAGGATTTCATCGCGCGGGCGCATGAGGCCGAGGTCAGGGTCGTGGTTGCCACGGACCTGCTCGCTTGTGCACTGGTGCAATCACCCGGCGCCATGGGCGCGGATGTGGTGGTCGGCAACAGCCAGCGTTTCGGTGTTCCCATGGGCTACGGCGGACCTCATGCGGCATTCTTTGCCACCCGTCTCGAGTTCAAGCGCAACGTACCCGGACGGGTGATCGGCGCGTCCGTCGACCGCATGGGCAACATGGCCTACCGCATGGCCTTGCAGACCCGTGAACAGCATATACGCCGCGACCGGGCGACGAGCAACATCTGCACGGCCCAGAGCCTGTTGGCGGTGATGGCCAGCATGTATGCCGTCTACCATGGCCCGAAGGGATTGCGCTCCATTGCAGAGCGCATCCACGCCCTCGCCTGTGCCCTTGCCGATGCTGGAAGGGCGGCGGGCTGTGCCCCGGTACACGACTTGTTCTTCGACACCGTGGTCTTCGCCATGGAGGACATCGGTGCGGTGATGGAGCGGGCGGAGCGCAAGCGGATCAACCTCCGCTACTTCCCCGATGGCGTCCATGTGGGCGTCGCTTTCCACGAATGCACCCTTCCCGAGGATTTCCAGGACCTCTGCGAGGTGCTCGGCTTCACCACGGCGGTCTTCCCTTCCATGGAGGGGTTCACTTCACCGCTGGGGGAGCAATTGAGGGCGGTGGATTACCTCCACCACAGCGTGTTCAATTCCCACCGGTCCGAGACCGCCATGATGCGGTACCTCAAGCACCTCGAGAACAAGGACCTTTCGCTCACGCACGCCATGATCCCCTTGGGGTCGTGCACCATGAAACTCAACGCGGCCACGGAGCTGCTGCCGATCGGTTGGGCCTCCTTCGCCCAGCTGCACCCCTTCTGTCCGCCCGAGCAGGCTGCGGGCACCCGTGAGATGGTGGCGGAGCTGGAGCGGCACCTATGCGAGATCACCGGTTTCGCCGGCATGAGCCTGCAGCCCAACAGTGGGGCGCAGGGGGAATACACTGGCCTGCTCGTCATCCGTGCCTACCACGCTTCACGCGGAGAATCCCACCGCGACGTCTGTCTCATCCCTTCATCTGCCCATGGCACCAACCCGGCTTCCGCCGTGATGTGCGGCATGCAGGTGGTGGTGATCGGCTGCGACAAGCACGGCAACATCAACCTCGACGAGCTCAAGGAGAAGGCCGCCGAGCATGCCGACCGGCTGGGGGCATTGATGATTACCTACCCTTCCACGCACGGGGTGTTCGAGGAGCACATCCTCGATGTGACGCGCGTGGTGCACGAACACGGCGGTCAGATCTACATGGACGGTGCCAACATGAATGCGCAGGTCGGTCTGACCAGCCCCGGCCTGATCGGGGCGGACGTCTGCCACCTCAATCTGCACAAGACCTTCGCCATCCCCCACGGCGGTGGGGGACCCGGTGTGGGGCCCATCGGGGTGGCGGAACATCTGGTGCCCTTCCTGCCCGGCCATCCGCTCGATGCGGTGGGTGGCGACCAGGCGATCGAAGCGGTCAGCGCATCGCCATTCGGCAGCGCCTTGATCCACCTGATCTCCTACGCGTACATCCGGTTGCTCGGGCCTGATGGCCTGCGCAGCAGCACGGAGGTGGCCATCCTCAACGCGAATTACCTGCGCAGCCGATTGGAGGGCCATTACGACATCCTCTACAAGGGCAACCGCGGCAACGTGGCCCACGAGATGATTATCGATTGCCGGCCGTTCAAGGCCTCTGCGGGCATCGACGTCACCGACATCGCGAAGCGCCTGATCGATTACGGTTTTCACGCGCCCACCGTCAGCTGGCCGGTGGCCGGCACGCTCATGATCGAGCCCACGGAAAGCGAGCCGCTGGAGGAACTCGACCGGTTCTGCGAGGCCATGATCGCCATCCGCGAGGAGATCCGGATGGTGGAGGAGGGCCGATGGGACAAAGAGGACAACCCGCTGGTGATGGCACCGCACACGGCTGCTGAATTGACGGCGACCGAATGGCAGCATGCCTACTCCCGGGAGGAGGCGGCCTACCCGGTTCCGGTGATGCGGGAGCGCAAGTTCTGGCCGTCCGTGGCGCGGGTTGACAACGCCTATGGAGACCGGAATCTCGTGTGCACCTGTCCGAGCGTGGAACTCTACACGCAGCCGGAGGAGGCCTGACTTCCCGTTTCGTGCCGTGGGCGTGGTTGTGCGGGCTATATTCGCCCCACGAATCCAACACCACACACAGCATGAAGCACCTTTACACTTTGGTCTTCGCGATGCTCATCGTGAGCTTCGCCTTCGCACAAGCGCCGGTTCGTGAATACGCCGGTCGTGCCATCACCGCCCGCCCCGTTCAGGGCGAGCACGTTGACTACAACCGCGAGGTCATCTACACGAACGACTTCTCGGATTGTGGCAACATCACCTTCACGAACGCGAACGACGCGGGCTACGAGGATTACATCGACGGTATCAACTGGGCCTGCACCACGGATGGTCCTAGCGGTCCGTATCCCATTTCCGCTATCTCCTCCACCACGGCTGACAATGGCTTCGTGATGGTCGACTCCGACCTGTTCGGTGCCGAGGAGAACTACGCTGCGAGCTGGGTGGAGAACTGCTGGTTCACGATCGACGACCCCGTCGACCTGACCGGTCACCCCTTCGTTACGGTGGAGTTCGAGAACTACTACCGCTGCTGGGACAACACCACGGATATCGAGCGCTGCTACATGGAGATCTCCCTTGACGGTGTGAACTGGCCGAACCCCGAGACCCTCGAGATTGATGAGGGCTACGTGGTCGTCGATGACGACACGGTGGCGGCCCGTTACGAGGTCTTCCCGACCTACGAGCGCGGTGACGAGTCCAGCAACCCCTACGTGGCCCGCTTCGACATCGGAGAGGTAGCCGGTAACGAGTCCACCGTCTACTTCCGTTGGCGCTGGGTCGGTCAGTGGGGCTACGCCTGGATGATCGACGACTTCATTGCCTTCGACACCCCGGCCAACGACGTTCGCATCGCGGACTACGTGAGCTTCACCGACTACCTGACCACCGGTCTCTGGGAGGCCCAGGTCTGGCCCGAGAGCCAGTTGCCCGCCCTCGACCTTGCGGTCAACGTCACCGGTCTCGGTACCGCTGTCCAGCCGAACACGACCCTTACGGTGTCCGTGAATGGCAATGCTGCTGACGGCGGTGAAAGCGACGGCATCGATCTCGCCTATGGTGAGACCGACACACTGCGCGTCATCGGCTGGGAGGCACCCGGTCAGGGAGCGTACACCTTCGACTACGAGGTGGCTTCCGACAGCACGGACGAATACCCCTCCGACAACGTGGCCCAGCAGGCCATCGAAGTGGTGGAGTACCAGTACGGCCGCGACAACGGTGATTTCGTAGGCATGACGCCTTCCGACGGAACGGTGGACTTCATCGCCGGTGTTCCCTACGACGTGATCAACGACATGACGGTCTACGGCATCGACGTGGCCATCATGGACGGATCCGACGTGGGTGCAGAGGTGGTCTGCCACCTGTTCGACTGGATCGAGTGGAACAACGGCGGCGGTCAGTACGACGGTCTCGTGGCCACTTCCGAGGAGGCCGAGCTCGAAGCCGACTTCCTGAACAGCGGTGACGGCGACGTCTCCTGGTACACCTTCGCCCTGGAAGAACCCTACGAGGTGGCAGCCGGTGAGGCCCTGATGGCCTGCTTCGAGCACCTCGGCGGTGACAACGTCCAGATTGGAACGAGCACCCCGCAGTACGCCCAGACCGTGTTCATCTACGGTCCGTTCGGAACGGGCAGTGCCTACGATTGGTACTACACCACCAACTGCCCGATGATCCGTCTGAACCTCGACCCGAATGCCACCACCACCATGAGCGTGGACGATGTGGCCGGTGAGGGCTTCAGCCTCGGTCGCGCCTACCCGAACCCGGCCACCGGCAACACCCGCATCGACTTCACCCTCGAGGCGGCTGCCGAAGTGACCTTGGAGGTGACGAGCATGACCGGTGCCATCGTGCGCCGCATGGACCTCGGTGTCCAGCCGGCCGGCAACCAGCGTGCCGTCCTCGATCTCGAGGGCCTGACCGCAGGCATGTACACCTACACCATCACGGTGGACGGTGCACGCGCCACCCGCAAGCTCATCGTGAAGTAAGCGGAACGACATCCATTCAGGAAAAAGGGGGTCCAATCGGGCCCCCTTTTTCGTTTGCCGTGCCGTCCATGCCGGTCAATACGTGTGGACGGACTATTTTGCCTCCCCATTCACAACCATGAAGCACATTCTTACCCTGGCCGCCTGTGTGCTGGCCTTCCATGCCTCCGCCCAGCTGCTGGAGCAAGCGCCGCGCAAGGCGACCCAACAGGAACTGGAGACGAGCCGCCTGCTCGGCCTCGAAGAGATCGCCCGCGCCGAGGCCTCGGGCCTGCGTGGTGGTGGTTCCACCGTGTTCTTCTACGAGGACTTCTCCAATGGTTTCGCCGGCAACAACGGTTTCGGCCAACTGACCGTGGAGGATTCCAGCCCCGACAACACCATCTGGCAGTACGTCGACGAGATCGGTGACGGTTACTTCCAGGACGCCACGGCATCCGGAGTGCAGCCGCCTGCCGGTGAGTTCAGCACGAACATCGGCGCCCTCAACAGCGCCACCTCCGAGAACGGATGGATGGTGTTCGACTGCGATTACTACAACACCCCGATCGCAACGGGCGTGGAGGATACCGAAGGGTTCCTCTACCTGCCTACGCTGGACATGACCGAGCTCGAGAGCGTGGTCATCACCTGGGACCAGTACCTGCGCTACTGCTGCTACCCCTTCATCCCGATTTTCGTGGAGGTGAGCACCGACGGCGGTGAGAACTGGACGTCCTTCGAGGCCGGCGGCAGCTTCATTCCCTCCGCCAACTCCGCCAGTGCCAACCCGCTGGTGACCAGCCTGGACATCAGCTGTGCCGCTGCGGGCCAGTCTGCGGTGGAGATCCGCTTTGCCTACCGCCAGAGCCCCGTGGTGGGCCAGGGTTACAGCCACTACTACTGGGGCATCGACGATATCACGATCGAGGCCAATCCGGTCGCCAACAGCTTGGAGCTCGTCCAGTTGACCAATGGCGATGTCTACTTCATCTTCGAGTACCGCGTCACCCCGCTGGACCAGGCCATTCCCGAAGCGGACGGCGGATTGTTGGCCGGTGTGCTTTTCCGCAATGGCGGCTACGCCGACCAGGAGAACTGCGTGATCACTGTGGAGGTGCTCGATGACGCGGGCAACGTCCTGAGCACGACCGAGACCGACCCGTTCACGGCACCTTCGTTCGCCAACAACGACAACTGCCCGGCGAACCCGCAGGACACGTTGTACATCGCCACGGGCTGGGAGCCTGAAGCGGTAGGGGACTACGTTCTCCGTGCCTCCATGTCGAGCGACAGCATCGCGGATGCCGGCATGCTCGAGATGGACATCGAATACACGGAGTGTGAGTTCGGTCACGACAACCCCGCCACCCTGGATGTGGAACTCGGGCCCCGTTTCGACGACGAGAACGAATACTACGAGCCGACCGGATACGGCAACCGTTTCACCTTCCACAACGAAGGCACTACGGTCTATGGATTGGCGGTCGCCTTCGGACCCAGCCTCTCGAGCGGCATCGACTTCGAGCTCCGCTGGATCGACCAGGATCCGGAAGTCGGCATCAGCAATTCTCCTTATCAATTCGCAGAATATGTGACGGATGAGGACTGGGCCAGTACCCCTGACAATCCGGTGTACTACCCGCTCGCCTTCGAGGATGAGATTGAGGTGGGTGTGGATGGCATCAATTCTCCCGGATTCTATGCCGGTGCAGTCATCACGGACTTCGAATGGGACGAACAGCAGCTGACGGTGCTGGGCAACGGCAACAGCGACACGGACAACAGTACCCTCATCTACCAGCAGGCAGGCAGTGGTGAGTTCGTGTGGTTCGCCTCCCAGACCGCTACGCCAGCCGTGCGCCTGATCACCTGTCCGGTGGTCAGCGTGGACGTGCTCGGTGCCTACAACGGCGTGCACCTCCAGAACAACTACCCGAACCCGACCGCAGGTGAGACGCGTTTTACGTTCCAGGCGGACTGGGGTGGTGATTTCATGATCGAACTCCGCGACCTGCAGGGCCGCCTCGTTGACATGATCGACCTCGGCGCCCGTCCGGCGGGTGAGCACACGGTGGTGTACGATGCGACGCCCCTCGCGGACGGCATGTACACGTTCTCCCTCGTGACGAATGACGTCCGGGTGACCAAGAAGATGCGGGTCCAGCACTGATCTGCGCTTCTGACAAGCTTCAGCGACCCGCTCCCGTCAAAAGGGGCGGGTCGCGCTACTTTTGGGCCATGCCGAAATCCGCTGGTGGAGGTTGGAAGGGCCGCTTGGCCCAACCGTGGGCGTCGAGGGTTCGGCGCGCGGATTGGCGCAACAATGCGGATCCGGCCGCTGCGCAGGATGCCGTACTGGAATCACTGGTCAAGGGCGCGGCCCAAACGGTTTTCGGTCGCGATCACGGGTTTGACCGCATCGCCACCATTTCGGATTCCCGAGCGCGCGCATCGGCGTTCAAGGCGGCGGTTCCCGTCCGGGATTACGAGGGACTGAAGCCCTACGTGGAGCGCGTGGTCGCCGGGGAGCGGGATGTGTTGTGGCCCGGGTTGCCGAAGTATTTCTGCAAGACTTCGGGGACGACTTCCGGGGCCAAGTACATTCCCCTGACGGCGGACAGCCTGCCCAACCACATCGGCTCTGCCCGTCGGGCGTTGCTGCACCACATCGCCCGAACCGGAAGCGCAGAATTCGTCGGGGGCAAGATGATTTTCCTGCAGGGCAGTCCGACGCTCACCGATACACCCGGGGGCGTGCCGCTCGGCCGCCTCAGTGGCATCGTGGCGCACCACATTCCGTCCTACCTCCAGCGCAACCGGCTGCCAACGTGGGAGACCAACACGATGGAGGATTGGGAGGAAAAGGTCGACGCCATCGTCCGCGAGACGGCGGGGCAGGACCTGCGGCTCATCAGCGGCATTCCGTCGTGGGTGCAGATGTACTTCGAGCGGCTGCTCGCCCATACCGGCAAAGCCAACGTCATGGAGGTCTTCCCGAATTTCTCCCTGTTCGTCTTCGGCGGTGTGGCCTATGCGCCCTACGCGGACCGTTTCCGCGAGCTGATCGGCGCGGACGTGCCGCGGGTGGAGACCTACCCGGCGAGTGAGGGCTTCATCGCGTATCAGGATGGGGAACCCGGCGAGGGGCTGTTGGTCAATGCGCACGACGGCCTCTTCCTCGAGTTCATCCCCGCGGATGAATACGGTCGGTCCGATGCCCGCCGGTTGGGGCTCGGCGAGGTGGAGATGGGGGTCAATTACGCCGTGGTGGTTTCATCCAACGCGGGCCTCTGGGGCTACGACCTGGGCGACACGGTGCGCTTCGTCTCGCTCGCACCCGCGCGCGTGCTGGTGACCGGGCGCATCAAACATTTCACGAGTGCCTTCGGCGAGCATGTGATCGCCGAGGAGGTCGAGGGGAGCATGGCGGAGGCCGTGGCCAAAGTGGGTGGCCAGGTGGTTGAATTCCACGTGGCGCCGCAGGTCAACCCGATCGATGGACTGCCCTACCACGAGTGGTTCGTGGAGTTCGCGGAG
>CALKUW010000324.1 GCA_937996585.1 uncultured Flavobacteriales bacterium | reverse complement strand
ACATTCTGTCCTCAAGTGTAGACAATGAGTCCACACTGTCAAGGAGAACCGAGCGCCACTCCGCCCTACGGTGCACTGCGAGGAAGAGAGTGAGGCGATGCCGAGGAGAGCCGAGTGTGGTTTGGCACCCCGCCTTCGCTTTGCGACCTGGCGGAGATGATCGGAGCGAGCCGACAAGGGACCTGCAAGGAACTCCAGCTGCTACGTGCCAAGGGGTTGGTCGAAGTCGCGTGGCCACGGGTCTTCCTTCGGGATCCGGATAGGTTGCGTCGGCTCGGGTGACGGGTGTCCTTCTCTCGAAAGAACCCTCGTTCCAGACTGGTCCTCGCCCCCTACATTCGCATAGGCGAACGCTGCCGTTCGCCAAGACGAACGGAATCGTTCAGCTAGTTGATTGCCGACCCAACTCAGGCTCTGGTACGTTCTTTCCACTACTCTGGTGGCGAGGAGGTGAATGCTGTGAGAGTGCTCAACGGGAAGGGCGTAGTTCAGCCAATGATCTGCTGCTTGGGTATTGGGTGTGGAAACAAGGACAAGCCGAAGTAGATGGGGGTTCAGGGGCTCCGTTGGACGGCCGGAAGGGGGCCCCTGACTTCCGGGGAGGATGGGATGGAGGAGCTTGTTGAGGTTCATCTGGTTGAGAGAGAGGGGAGGAAGCTCTGTTTTTTCCCCGGACTCAAGCTTCTCTGTGAACCCGATCGCCGGCAGTGGGAGAGGCTCAGAGCGTACGTAGAAGACCCGAGGGGATCCGCAGATGCCGGTTTCCAAGATGTCCGGGATCTATATCGAGATCTTCAACGGCAGTTCTCTGGGCGGCAGCTGTGGTGGCACACCGAGGTGTCCGGGCTCACTCTCATCGTGGCCACGGACTGCAACATGAGATGCTCCTACTGCTATGCCGGCCAGGGAAGTTACGGGCGGACCAGGGAGTTGATGACTATGGACGTCGCGGAAGAGGCGGTACGCAAGGTATTTGCCCACTTCCCGCACGTGAGACAGGTTAGATTCTTCGGGGGCGAGCCGTTCCTCAATGCCGATGTGATCAGAGGCGTATGCGGGTTGATCACCGAAGACCTTGGCCTTCGGCATATCAGCTTTGCTGTTGAGACAAACGGGACCCTCATCACGGACGAGATCGTCTCCATGGTGAAGGAGTACTCCATCGATCTGGGCGTCAGCCTGGACGGTCCGAGCAGCGTACATGATTATCATCGCGTGTTCCGAGATGGGACTGGCTCCCACGACCTTGTGGTGGCCAACCTGGAGCGCCTCAGGGAGGGGGGAGTGAGGTTTGCTGTCGTGTGCACGTACACTGAGAAACACAGACCGATGGTGATGGGGGAGCTGCGGGCATACTTGCGCCATATTTCACCCTACTACCAAATATCGCCATGCATGTCTCACGACCTCACGACGGTTGTTCCGATCTCGAGAGAGGATCGATTAGCAGGTCTCCGGAGTGCCGCTGACGAGGATTCCGGCTATGAGCTCCAACCGCTGCAGCAGCTCTCGTCGGTGTTCTCAGACGCACTTCCAGAGCACTTTTGCGATGCGCAGAGCCGACTGACCGTCTTCCCCGACGGGAGTGTCTTCCCCTGCGAGCTGCTATGTGAAGACGATTTCTACATGGGGAACGTGAGGATGCATGACTTCCCGTCGTCCGACTTCAACCGTTCCAGGAAAGCTCTGGTGCGGTTCAGGCGCTCGGGCATTCCGAGAAGGTATTGGTTTCGGTACCTGGTCTACCCGCTGTGCATTGCGGAGTACAAGTCCGTGAGGCCCATGGCAGACATCAGGTTTGAAGAGACATCCGGCGAATTCTACGAGGATCTCTTGCTGGTCGCAGGTGAACTGGCGACCGACGAGACGCGCCACGCAAGGCTCACGGAGGCGATCCAGCACATTCAGGCGATGCGAGGCCAGGAATGACGTTCCTCGGGGAGAGAACGCGCTGGTTGCTCCGTTACGCAGGGAAATACAGGTGGCACTGGCTCTGGATGGGCGTTTTGTTCTTCCCTGCTGTGGGGCTCATGGCCCTCCGGCCTTTCCTCGTGCGGTCTCTGGTGGATGACGTTATCGCCAACCGGAGGGGTGAGGTTCTGGGATTCTACTTGGCTGGGCTGTTCGCAACCGTTGCTCTGGAGAGGACGGCGTCGTATTTCTTGAACCTCTACCATGCGCGCGTGAGCACATCGGTGACCGCCAACGAGCAGCGGGTCTTGCATGACCGCATCTTGCGCGCCAAGCCGGATTGGCTGGGTGGAGTATCCACGGGCGACCTGATCACACGGATGATCTCGGACATGGGTGATGCGGGCTCGGTTATGGGGACACTCGTCCCGACGGTGATGGTCAACGTCGTTCACCTGGCGGCCATCTTTTGTGTGCTGTTCATCTTGTCGTGGGAACTCGCCCTCGTTGTGCTGGCTACGGTGCCGCTTTACTACGCATCGATCGGGGCCTTCAGCAACCGACTGCAGGCGGAGGCCCGAAAGGAAAGGGCGCTTCTGAGCGAGGTGACGGAGACGACGAGGGAGGACTTTGGGGGGGCGCTTGCAATCAAGGCTTTGTCGAGGTGGGAGTACTTCAGCAGGCGATTCTGGGATGTGGTGAGGCGGTGGGCCGACCAATCCGTGCGCACCTGGCGAGTACACATCACCACTCAGAATATCACAACATTCATCACGTACGTGACGCCGGTGCTGGTGCTGGGGTACGGCGGCCTCCACGTGATCAGGGGGGAGTTGACGCTAGGCACACTCGTTGCCTTCTTCTCGTACGTGGCATGGGTTTACGAGCCCATCCAGATCCTCAACTCCTCTCTCATCGAGTTGAGGCGGCTTGAACCGACGGCGGAACGCCTGTACGAGATCTACCAAGCGCCTGTCGAAACAGGGGGGGCGGAGTTGAGTCCGGCCAGCTTCGACCTGAGCCTGCACGATGTGTCTTTCCGTTACGACCAGGACCTGGTCTTGGATGGGGTTTCGCTGGCTGTCCCCGAAGGGGCGAAAGTGGCTCTCGTCGGCCCGAGCGGTGTAGGCAAGACCACCCTTGTGAGACTGGTGGGGCGGTTCTTGGAGCCATCGGCCGGTTCCGTCCAGCTCGGGGGGATTGACCTGAAGTCCTTCGATATCGGACAGCTGCGGAGGTTCGTATCGATCGTTCGGGGGGCTGACCCCCTGTTCACGATGAGTGTCAGGGACAACATCATCCTTGGCGAACCGGTGTCCCCAGAGGACTTCGCAGCCGCGGTAAAGATAGCCGCGGTGGAGAATTTCGTGCGGGACCTCCCCGACGGGTTTGACACACTGATCGAGAACGGCGGAGCAAACCTCTCCGATGGACAGAGACAGCGGATCGTCCTGGCGCGGGCGGTCGCCACAAAGCCCCGGGTTCTGGTCTTGGATGAGGCAACATCCGGTGTCGATGGGGAAACCGAACAGGCGATCTACGGGAACCTCAAGGAGTTGGGGTGCACACTGCTGATTGTCTCTCACCGCTTGTCCACGATTGCCAAGGCAGACAGGATCGTGGTGCTAGACAAGGGAAAGGTTGCAGACACGGGGCGCCACGAGGAACTGGTGGCCCGCTCTCCTCTCTACAGAAGAATCCTGTCTCAGCTCGCGGAAGAGGAACAGAAAGCTCGCCCCGCGTAGCGAGGGGCGGAGGCACCCCGCTGCGGACAGTCATGTCCCCTGGGCTTCTCCCGTCGGCGCGGCCGTTGAACGCTTTCCAGGGCTCCTCCTGGCTCGCCTCTCGTCGCCAGAGTGACGGTGGGCGGACTGGAGTTATACTCCCGATAAGGAGGTGATCATGCGGACGTTTCTTGCCGTTTTGGTGGTGGTTTCGGTTTCCGGTTTGGCCCGAGGTGCCCCCGTGATCGTCCACGAGTTCGGGCAGGGCCGGGCGGCGGGGTACGTGGGGGCCGGGCTGGGGGGGTGAGGGACCCCCGGAACTGGAGGATCGGCGCGGACGACACCGGAAGCTCTACCCCGGGCGCCCCCAACTCCGAGAAGAACCGGGTCTGGATCGAGGGGTTCCGCGGGAGGGCGGTGGAGTGGGGCCGCGGGCTCTCCGTCGGGCATTGCCCTCCAGTTGGCGGGAAGCGCAGGCTTCCCCCGATCTTCCCTTTTGCAGGGAGAACGCGGAGAGGCCATAGTCAAAGCGGTCGATGGACGACTCGCTCGATATCGTGATCCTGGCGGCTGGCAAGGGGACGCCCATGCGTTCCCGCCGGTCACGTCCCGTCCAGTGGTGGAGATTGGTTTCCTCGCCGGTTGTGATGAGCTAGACGGCGGTCACCTCCGTCGGAAGACCTAGCGCGGGGACGGGGAGCTCTCCAGGCGTCTCCCCGTAGAGCACGGCCATCCACTCCTCCCCCTGCTTCTCTCAGGATCGCCCCGATCAGCCGTAGGGCCGACCCGACACTTCGCCAGTGCACCTGCGGGAACGCCAT
>CALKUW010000323.1 GCA_937996585.1 uncultured Flavobacteriales bacterium | reverse complement strand
GCACACTTGCCCTTGGCGATTACGACCCAGAGACGCCGGGGCAAGGATGGCGATCCTGCCACAAGCACCGGCCTGAGCGCGTCGGCCCCTCGCCAAGCACTCCGACCGATGCTGATCGCTGGGCGCAGAGTCGTGAAGATCGGGTCGACAGAGTCCCCTCTTTAGGGCGGCCGACAAGGGACTGGTGGTTGCCGAGTAGCTCTGAAAAGGAGTGAAATGGGCCTGGGAATGCCCCTCACCAGACTGAATGGCCGTGGCGGCAAGTCCTCCGACCTGACCTGTCAGCAAGCACACACCTCCACGCCCGCAGGATCCCTTGTCCTGCACGTCGGTCGTCCTACCCCTACTGATAGCGAGGCTACGAAATAGCCCGACGGTGCACCTTGCTGGATAGGGGGGCGCGTGCGGGGCCTTGGCGGAACGGTGAAATGACACCAATTCCGTACGCTCATCCCGAGGGGTGTGCGTGGCGGGGCCTTGGTGGAACGGAAGATGGCGTCCCTGATAGTGGCCGCCTCGACCAATTCCGTGCGCGTCACTTCTTGAGAGCGGGACAGGCCCGAACGCAGAACGTGAGTGGGGGGAGACGGCGGAGTCGTAGCTGCCCTGCGGTCTGCCAGACAGATCGACGCAGGTTGCCGAGCCACCTCCTGTAGGTGATAGCTCGCGCAGCTCGTCCATCACCGACGGCGAACGAACGAGGGGCCAGCCTCCCAGGGCGCTGGTTGTCGCCCAGCCCATCCCCCCCCCACGACTTTGACAACCCCGGGGGCCCCAATGGCACGGGGTGGCCGCGCGCCGGATGGTCGTGCCCTCTCACCCTCCTCCGCTATCCCAGGAGCACGTCTCATGCCGGCCATGAGACTCAGGCACACTCGCCGCCGTCGCAACCCAAGCCGCTGCCCTGCGCCAGTCTGCGGACTCATGCAGGTGGCCGGGCCGCCCCCAGTGGGTGTAACGCCTGCGCAGCCCCGACATCTTCCGCCGACGCCATCATCGACTCGCCAGAAGATTATTGCGGCCGTCATCATGTGTGCAGAGGGATATGGGGTGGGGTTCGACACCCTCTCTTTTTTTGGCTGGTTTGGCAGCACATCCCTGGGGGCCCTCTGCATGCTTCATCCCCTGCCTCGGCCGTGCTTGCACGCCCGTGGCGGTGTGACCTTGGCAGACGTCACAGCGGGATGCTGCTCCCACCTACCCTGAGTGCCCGGGAGGTGGGGGTAGCCTGTCACCTCGACTGTCCACGCCACCCCCATCGTCACGACATGCAAGCAAATCTGGTCATCCAAGATGATCCCAGGGCCTCCGGGGGCGGCGAGGCGGGCGGTGCGGCGGGGGAGGAGGGTCTCTTTGATGGTGCGGGTGACCTTGCGAGGCCAGGAAGGGGGGTGCTGGGCCTGTATGGGAACGTTATGGGTGACTGTGTGACAGCGGTCCGACCCCATAGCTGCCGACAGGCCCACCACCGGGCATGCTGATGGCGGGGATGCACTCGCGGCACTACTGACCTAGTGCGTCTGCGTGGTGGCCGGCCCTCTCACCATGCACCCAACCCACCTCAATATGGTGCCTAACCCTCGGTTGCCTCTCCACTCCCGCCCACCGTAACCTGCCCAACCCATCGGCCCGTCAGGGGGCAGAGGGCGCTCCCAGCGAGTGATACCCGACTGACCGCCCACACACCAAGCTCAAGCGGGGGCAGTCGGCACTCCCAGCGAGTGATACCGTCTGACCACCCGGACACCAAGTCCAAGAGGGGGCAAACGGCAAGGACAGGTCGACGGCAGGCACCGGGAGGCCGGGGTGCGGATCTCGTCGGCTGATTGGTTTAAGGCCGGCGTTGCGCGACAGCGTGTTGGTCCCATCTCGTTAGGAATCGCGCCTCGCGCGTGTATGATTCTAAGTAAACTCCTCCTCCTCCTCCTCCTCCTCCACTGAGCCAAGTAGCATTGGCCGTATTTATTGGCATCAGGCAACAAATGCGGTGAAATGACAAGACGGCTCATCATGTGTAGTGCATTCAGGCAACAATGGTTCGCGTGTGTTGCTCTTTCTGCCTCCGAAACGGCTCATGCGACGATGGGGTAGACCACACACACCGTGAGGCTGACACGATGACAAGCGCGAGGAATCTGTCTCTTTTGTTGTCTTCCCAAGGGATGCAAACGAAACGGATGGAGCGCGAGGTGCTTGGAATGCGCACGAGTGCGCTCCTCGCATGTTAAAAATCTCCAGCAATCATGTTGGCATTGCAACCTCCTTTCCATGTGCCACCTCTTCCCTGGCATGCTTCCTCGCTGCGTCACCTCCTCCTCGGCATGCTTCCTTTCATTGCTGCATCCCTTAATCAGCCAGACTGTTGGGACTGCACTACAGCATAAATGATGCTGCTAGGCAGCAAATGAACATGTAACGCTCTGCGGCCTTGCACTTCCACTGCCCAGATGGAACTGCCGTGTGCGCTCGGGTTCGTACCCAAAGGCGGCAACCCCGACACACCCTCCATGAACTGCGTCAGGCGGTACACCGCGAGCTGCGATGTCTGCACTGCGTACGACGCCGCACCTGCGTGGCCGGATCCGCCTGGCTGCAGCCAGCGGCGGCGGCGGGCACCGTGTTTCGGTGTTCGGCAGAACAGATCAGCGCAGATCAGCGCTCACAACGTGCAAGTCAGGGCTTGTGCAATTTGCGTCTTTCCGTCTGCTGCAGCCCGGTCTGGTCCGTCCGCCGCTGCAGCTCCCGTTTGTCCCGCCCTCCGTGATGAATAGATGCCCGCACCTTGTGTGAGAGCTTCGAGCATTTCGTTTACAGCATTTGCAAGAGGTTTTTTTTGGGCTTCGGAAGCAAGCGCACACCGCTTGGAATCACGTGGAATTTTCGCCGTACAAGCTTCAAAAGTTGCACACCAGACCGCAGGGCTTGAGATCACGTGAGTTTTTGCGATACCAGAAATGCGTGTCGCCTCACCGCCCCGGGGTGCGGTCTAAACGTGACCTAAACCTGTACAAAAAAGTTTGAGTTCAGCTAAACTTGCGTGTCGCCTATAATCCTGCTTTTTTTTTCGGCGTCACAATC
>CALKUW010000322.1 GCA_937996585.1 uncultured Flavobacteriales bacterium | reverse complement strand
CCGTGCCTCGCGGATTGAGGCAGAGGCTGCGTCAGCGCAGGATGTAGGGCGCAGGGGCCATGCCACTGCGCGCCTGGGACAGGTCGTAGGTCGTGTCGATGAGGGCGCGCACCGGACCGCCCCCTTCCGAGAGCCGGATGTCCGCGTGAAAGGTCACATCGCGCCCGATCTGCTCCTCTACCCTGCGCGCCATGTCCGCCACGAACTGCACCATCAGGTCCGGCTGGCGCAGCATCTTCTCCCGCTGCCAAGCCGTCAGGGCGAGGTCAGCGTTCGGCGTGAGGTCGAAACGCTGCCCCGTCTCGGCATCCTTGGCGAAGAAAGCGTAGCTGTCGACTTCCTTGGCCACCAGCTTCATGCGCCATGCCCACCGGTGTCCCTCATGCGTCCAGGTGCTCGATCCCGGATAGAAGTGGTGGCGCAATGGCAGAGCCAGTTGAATCAGAACCACGGCCAGCAGTGCCGCCGTACCTCCCATGGACAGCATCCGGTTTGCCGCAGCCGCGTCTGCTTCGCGAGGCTTCCCCTTAGCCTGCCCTGGGTTGCCTTTCAAGGCGTCCGGCCAGTCGGGAGGAAAGAACACCGTGGTCACGGCCAGCATGAACCAGGGAAAGACACCCACGTCCACAAGGAAGAGCGCGTTGATGAGGTGGAAGGCGGCCAGCGAGATGAACATGGCCTTGCGCGTGCGTGCCCACAGCAACAAAGGCAGGGCGAAAAGGTCCAGCGCCATGCCGCTGAAGACGAGCAGGTTCAGCGCGACCGGGGAATTCAGCATGGCGGCCGTGGCCGCATCGTGCCCTCCGGAGGCAATCACCGCCCGCATGGACCCGCCCGACAGCCAGAGCGGATCGAGTTTGGCTACGCCGGCGAATAGGTAGACCACCCCAATCTGGAAGCGCATCGCCCACAGGCTCCAGAGGGGCACCATGCCCCCGTGGTCCTCGTTCTTGCGCGCATCCAACGCAAAGCGGCGATCGGATGGCAGGAAGACGAACCACCCTGCCAACAGGGCGATGAGGTAGGTGTGGTTCCGGTAGGCCGCAGCCTCGAGCAGGAATCCGTAGGTGAACGACAGGAAAAGCAGCAGCGCCCCGATCCGGGTCTTCCACCCGACGGCCACCATCGCACTCCCCAACACCATGGCGAGGAACACGAGTTGCATACCGCCCTCCGGCAATGGCTCCAGCCATTCAAAACCGGCGTACTTGAAATGGAAGGTCGGAACGAGGAAGGTGTCGCGGTGGATGCCCGCCACCCAGTAGCGCAGCATCTCCAGACAGACCAGACCACCGAACACCGCGCGAAAGACGCCGAGTGAGGCCCCGTTGACCGGGTGCATGGCGAGCTGGCGAAGGCGGTTCATGGCAGGTATAATTTACGCATCATTCCGCGAAGACACCCGCGACAAGTGCCGGGAAACGCATTAGCTTGATGCCCGATGACGGAACACGACGTGATCATTTCGGCCTCCGAGCCGCGCTACTGGGTCCTGCTGCTCGGTTGCGTGGCCGCGGGCATCTGGGCCGTCCGGTACTTCCCGCGCCACTTCAAGGACAACCGCCGGGCCATTCACGGACTGGGCCTTTTCATGCTCTCCCTGCAGGCCACCGACCTCGTCCTCGCCCTGCTGCATCCCGACATCGGGTTTTCGGTGCACCGGTCCCTCCCCCTGCATTTCTGCGGGCTGAACACCATCCTCATCGGGTTGAATTGCTTCTGGCGGAACCGCCCCGTGTTTGCCTTCACCACCTTCATGGGCATGATCGGCGGGGCGCATTCGGTCTTGACCCCCCAATTGCCGTCCGGCGATCTCCTCCCGCTGCTGCTGCTCTTCTATGTCAAGCATGCGGCCCTGGTCTTCGTCCCCATCATCGTCGCGCGCTGCTGCGACCTGCATTTCCGTCGGTTCGACTGGATCCGCACCTACGGATGGGCCGTCCTTTTGTCCACAGTGGTAATGGGCTTCAATGCCCTGCTCAACCTGCAGTTCCCCCGCCCCGACGCCGTGGCGAACTACATGTACGTATGGGAAGCGCCGGTGGCGGACAATCCGCTCATCTTCGATTGGCCTTGGCCGTGGTACCTCGCACCACTTCATGTGGCCTTGCTCGTACACCTCATCCTGCTCAACGCGGCCTTCCGGAAATGGCACCCCTGGATCCTGAACGGACAACGGGCCCGATGGTTCGAGTAAAGGGTTGATTCAATCGACAGAATTCATTATCTTCATGTCATGAAGCGTTTCAACTGCTGCTGCTGCTGTTGTACTCTCCTCGGGGCCCTGGGCTTCCGAAGGGGGACGCGCTGATTTTCATCCCCCTTTCAGGAAACCATTCGATGGCCCCCTGCGTAAGCACGGGGCCTTTTTGTTGTACCACACCTCGGAAACGCCACCATGACGGCCTCACACATCCCACAGGAAATCCTGCTTCAGCGCCACCGCGCCCTGGCGGACCGCGTGGGCAATACCCCCCTCATAGAACTCCCGTCACTGACGGAGGACCTCGCCCCCGATGTCCGCATCATGGCCAAGCTCGAGTGGCACCAGATCGGTGGCAGCGTCAAGGCGCGCGCCGCCCATGCCATCCTCGGCGAGGCCCTCCTCGACCCGGCCGCCAAAGGCAAGCGTCTCCTGGACGCCAGCAGTGGCAACACCGGCATCGCCTACGGGGCCATCTGCTCCGCCCTGGGCATTCCCCTGACGCTCTGTCTGCCCTCCAATGCCAGCCCGGAGCGCAAGCGCATCCTCGAAGCCCTGGGCGTGGAGATCGTTCCCACGAGCCCTTTCGAAGGCACCGACGGCGCACAGGCCGAATGCCGCGCCATGATGGAATTCCAATCCGACCGGTACTACTACCTCGACCAGTATGCCCATCCCGCCAACCGCCGTGCCCATTACCACGGCACCGCCGGCGAGATCTGGATGCAGACCGCTGGAGAGGTGACGCATTTCGTGGCGGGGCTCGGCACGACGGGCACGTTCAATGGCACCACGACCCGCCTCAAGGAATTCGCGCCGGAGATCCAGTGCATCGCCTTCCAGCCGGAAAGCGCCCTCCACGGCCTCGAAGGCTGGAAACACCTCGAAACCGCCGACGTCCCGGCCATCCACGACCACAGCATCGCCGACGAACACCGCACGGTGAGCACCGAGGCCGCCTATACCATGGTGGTGGACATCGCCCGGTCCGAAGGCCTGCTCATCAGCCCCTCCGCGGGCGCCAACCTCGCTGCGGCCCGCTCCGTGGCCGAGGAACTCGACCGCGGCATTATCGTCACCACCCTCGCCGACGACGCCTCCAAGTACGGAGACGTCATGGCACAACTCTTCTGAAACCATGACCAGCGCATCCCCCAATCCCCAAGGATGGACGCCCCTCGGGCACCTCGGCAAACCGACCGGCCACCTCATGGCCCGCACGGACCAGCCCCACGCCCAGGCCCTGCCGCTCCGCTGGAGCCACGAAGTCCAACGCACCATGGAACGCAACAGCACCGGCGCCTACCCGGGCGAAGGCTGCGGCTTCCTGCTCGGCCTGGACAGTCCTGACGAGCGCCGCATCCACGTGGCCCTCGAAATCGACAACAGCGCCGGCGAGGACCAGCTGCGCCGCTTCCGCATGACGCCCAAAGACTTCCTGCAGGCCCAACGCCTCGCGGCCAAGGAAGGACTCGAGGTGCTCGGCATCTTCCACAGCCATCCCGACCACCGGGCGACCCCAAGCACCCACGACCTCAACGGCGCCCTGCCCCACCTCAGCTATGTCATCCTCGCGGTGGACGGCAGCAGCGACATCCCCGAAGTGGTGGAAACCAGATCCTGGCAGTTGGACGACCAGCGCGTCTTCTCCGAAGAGTGCATACAAGACTTGAAGTAAAGAGATACAATTCACTAATAATCAATACGATGAACTCCATCATCATCCCTACTCCATTGCGCAAGTTCACAGGTGGAACCGGTGTGTTCGAAGCGCCCGCCGACAGCGTCAAGGGCCTGCTCGACGCCCTCGTTGACGCCCACTCCGGCCTGCGTCCCCACCTCTTCGACGAGGACGGTGACCTCCGCTCCTTCATCCGCGTGTATGTGGGTGACGAAGACATCCACGAGCTCGACGGCACGGCCACGGCGCTGGCCCCCGGAACCGAAGTCAGCATCATCCCCGCCATCGCCGGCGGCATCGCTTGAACACCATGGTCAATCCGTTCACCAAGGCCGAGCTGGAACGCTACAGCCGCCACCTCATCATCCCCGAGTTCAACCTCCAGGGCCAGCGCAAGCTCAAAGAGGCCCACGTCCTCGTCATCGGATCGGGCGGCCTCGGCAGTCCGCTGCTGATGTACCTCGCCGCTGCCGGCGTGGGCCACATCGGCATCGTCGACTTCGACGTCATAGAGGACCACAACCTCCAGCGCCAGGTGCTCTTCGGCGTGGACCAGGTCGGCGCATCCAAGGCCCACAGCGCCAAGGAGCGCATCCTGAAGCTCAACCCCCACATCGAAGTGACGGTGCACGACACCCGCATCACCTCGGCCAACGCGCTGGAGCTGGTGTCACAATACGACGTGGTGGCCGACGGCACGGACAATTTCCCGACGCGCTACCTGGTCAACGACGCCTGCGTCCTCGCCGGCAAGACCAACGTCTACGCCAGCATCTACCGCTTCGAAGGGCAGTGCAGCGTGTTCAACCACCTGCGTCCGGACGGCACGCGCGGCCCTAATTACCGCGACCTCTTTCCTTCGCCCCCCCCGCCGGGCCTGGTGCCGAGCTGCAGTGAAGGTGGCGTCATCGGCGTCCTGCCCGGCATCCTCGGGTCGCTCCAGGCCCTGGAGGTCATCAAGGTCCTCAGCGGTGTCGGCGATGTGCTCGACGGCCGGCTGTTCCTCTTCGACGCGGCCACCTTCGGCACCCGCACCCTCAAAGTGCGCCCCAACCCGAAGAACCCGCTGACGGGCGAGAATCCGACCCAGACCGAGCTGATCGACTACGAGATGTTCTGCGGCCTCGGGGACAAGCCCAAGGAGGAGCGCCCCGTTCGCGAGATCGAACCGACCGCGTTGGCCGAACGGCTCAAGGCGGACGCGCCCCCGGTGGTCATCGACGTGCGTGAACCCTACGAATACGCCATCGCCCACATGGACGGCATCCTGATGCCGCAAGACACCGTGGCCGAACGCGTGGCGGACATCCCCCGCGACCGGCCGGTGGTGGTGCATTGCCGGAGCGGCATCCGTTCGGCACGCATCATCCGCATGCTGGAGGACGACCACGGGTACGACAACCTGCTCAACCTGCGCGGGGGCATCCTCGCGTGGCAGGAAGACGTCAA
>CALKUW010000321.1 GCA_937996585.1 uncultured Flavobacteriales bacterium | reverse complement strand
GATCCAGAAGTAGACGTTGAGGAAGGCTTTCTTCTGGTCCTCTCCCTCTCCAAACGTCAGTTCGAAGCTCTTGTCGATGTTGGTGTTCAACGTGACCTGCCAGGGGAGGCGGCTGCCGTTGAGGCTGCCTTCCGTGGAAGGGCTGATCTCACCTGTGATGGGGGTCGGGAATCCCTGTGAGGTGTAGGGGGTGCCTGAACCGAGGTTGGTGATCAGGTTGAAACCGGTATTGGCGAAGATCTGGGTCTTGCCGAGCATAGGTCCGTTGTAGGCCTCACCACTGCCATAGCGGTAGTCCACATTGAATACGATGCGGTGGCGCTGGTCATAGTTGAGCGGGTTGATGCTCCGCAGGTTCGGCAGGCCGGCGTTGATGAGGGCCAGGGCCGTCTGGGTCGTGGAGCCCGTTCCGTCGGCGAACTGCAACGTGTAGTTGGCGTTCATCCGGACGTTGCCCGTGCGGCGCAGGTCGTAAGCGACCGTCAGGCCCTTGACCGTGCCGAAGTCGAGGTTGCCGAAGGCGCGGTACGGACGCGGGAAGGCGCCGGTGAAGTTCCGGACCTGGATCATGTCGCGCAGCTCCTTGTAAAAGGCCTCGAGCTTGAGGCTGGAGGTCTTGCTCAACACCTGCTGGAAACCGATGGAGTAGTCCACGGTCTTCTCCGGGCGCAGGTTCGGGTTGCTGATGAGCGCGTCCCGGTTCCGCATGAACAGGTAATCGATCGGGCTGAAGCGGATGTTCGACGTCGGGCGCTGGGTCAGGATGTCGTAATGCGCGAAGAAGACGGCCTCGTCGGAGATGTTGAACGAGAACGAGATGCGCGGCATGACGTTGACCTGCGGCTCGTAGTCGGCGAAGGCGTTGGAGGTCAGCGGCGCGTCGGGGTCGGTCTGCAGCCAGGGGGCGGGGTACACCTCATTGACGGCGAGGACATCGGGGTCCTGCACCTCCGTGCCGGCACCGTTGAACCAGGTGTCGCCGTTGCGGAAGCCGACGACGGTGGTCGGGTTGTCGTAGGCATCGACGTAGACGGCGTAGTCCTCTCCGATGTTCTCCGGGATGACGTAGTTCGGGTCGAGGTCCTCGAGGAGCGAACCGGTGATGTCGCCCACGCGGTAGGCCTCACCAATGATGTACGGGTCCTCCGGAACGGGCTGGTTGGCGTCGAAGCGGTCGACACGGACACCCACGTTGAAGATGATGTCATCAAAGGTGAACTTGTCCATGACGTATCCCGCGATGTAGATGGGCTCGTAGGCACCGATGGGGCGGGTCCGGAATCCGTTGTCGTTGGTCTCGTTGAAGAAGTCCTCGATGGTCGGGCGTCCGCTGAGGGTGTTGCCGTGGTGGTCGAAGCCGCTGTAGTTGACGTAGTTGGAGCCCTGGTTGAGCAGGTCGTCCGCACCGAACATGGAGATGTCGACCACGTTGGGGTCGAGGGCATCCACATTGATGTAATCGTTGCCGTCCGGGTCGAGACCAAGCGATTCGCGCAGGTTGCGGTCGAACTCGAACTGGTTGTCACCGATGAGGCGGTCGTACGTCACGTAATAGTTCGTACCGATGTTGGTGATGGTCGAATCGCTGGCGTCGATCTCCTTGATGTGGCTGTTGGCCGTCAATCGGGCCAAGGTCCACAGTCCCACGGGTGAGACGCTGTAGAAGGCATCGCGGCGCTGCTCGTACTCGAAACCGAGCTGGAGGGCGTGGTCGCCGAGGTCGGCGCTACCGGCGGCCGACACGCGGAACTGGCGCTGGTCGAACTTGCTGAAGCCGTTGCTCTGGCTGCCGTAGTAGCTCCACAGACCATAAGTGCTCGGTGCACCCTGTCCGTTGAGCAAGGCGTTGTTCTGGACGGTCAGCAGGTTGTCGTACGGGCCATCGCGGAAGGGGCTGTAGGCCGTGCGGTCGAACAGGTTGAAGTACTGCTGCGTGATGGCGGCGAGCTCCGGGTTGAAGGCGGACGGGTTGAAGTAGACCGCCGTGTCCTCCCAACCGACGTGGCGGAAGACATCCGCGCTCGGGTCGTACTGGTAGCTGTTCTGCTGGTAGACGTTGAAGCGGCCGAGGTGACCGTACTTCATGAGGTCGTCGCCGTGGGTGTCGTCCTCGGTGCGGCCGGTGTTCTGCGTGTAGTCGACCATGACCTGATAGAATACGTTGCGGAGGCCGCCCTCGTCTTCGCCCTCCTGGGCCTGGAAGCGCTGGGCGAACTTGGCGTAGGCCCTCCAGTTGAGGTTGGTCGACAGGGAGTTGTTCTCCCAGTTCATCAGGCTGTTGCTGTAGCTGAAGTTGTGGCCGCGGTTGAACAGTCCGGTACCGCCGAAGGTGAGGCTGACCGTCTCGGAGGTGTTCACGTCGATCTTGGCCACGAGCTGGGCGCTCGTGTTGGCGGCATTCAGACGGGTCGGGGCCGCCTCGAAGGCGTCCGGCGTCAGGAAGTCGGCGTTGTAGAGGGCACCGTTGATGTCACCGGTGGCGAGGTCGATGTTCTGGCGCAGCGGGTTGGCGAGCAGCTCCTGACGGACGCTCTCCTTCATGCGGTTCAGGCCCCCGAACGTCGGGCGGCCATCGTAGTTGCTCGTGAAGTTGCCGGTGAGGAACAGGCCGAGCAGCGGGCGTCCGCGGCTGCCATCCTCGTTTTTGGCGAAGGCGATGGGTCCGGAGATGGTCGCCTCCGCGAGGTTGTAGCCGTATTTGTCGAAACCGACGCTCTGGTCGTCGCCGATGGGCAGGCCGGAGCTGATGACCTCCGCACCGCCGAACCACTTGGAGCTGGAGTTCCGCAGGGAGATGCTGATCACACCACCCGTCACGTCACCGATGTTGGCGGGGATACCACCCGTGATCACGCTGACCTCCTCGATGGCGCTCTTCGGCAGGGCGCTGGATCCGCGCACCTTCACACCGTCGATGTAGTACCAGGTCGAACTGGTCCGCGCACCGCGGATGGAGACACCACCACCGGTACCCGTCGTACCCACACCGGCCACGGTCGTCGCCACGGCGAGGGCGTCCCGGCCCGGGAGCTTCTCGATGTCCTCGCGCGTCACGGTGCCACCGGAGGCACCACCGTCGCGGTCGATCAGCGGCACGGTGTATTCCACGACCTCGGCCTCGTCCATCATCACACCCGCCCCGAGTGTGGCGTTGACGAACTGGATTTTGTTCGCGGTCACCTTGACGCCGGTCACCTTCTTCGGTGTGTAACCGACGAAGCTGAACAGCACGTCGTACGAACCGGGGTTGATTGGCTTGATGTTGTATTCGCCGTCGAAGTCGGTGTTGCCACCGGTGACCTGGTTGCCGTTGAGGAACAGCACCACGTTCACGAACGGCAGGGGTTCACCGGTCTCGACATCCGTCACTTTTCCCTGGAGCGAGCCGGAGCCGACCTGCGCCGAAACGGCGAGGGGCAGCAGCAGCGCCATCGCCAGCAGAGCGGCGAGGGAACGCAGGGGACGGAAGATGGCGCCGGCCGCTTCATTGCGGCCGGATTGGGGGGCGGAGGCGGCGTGGGCCGCAGGCTTCAATCGCATCATGAGTCGCAGAGTCACACAGGTTTCTCAGCCGGCAATATAGTGCGCAGGCGTTGACGGATTTTGTGAAATGGGGACGGCTGACGGGCGGGCGTGCATCCGTCGAACAGACCTGCTCATTTGCCGACCATTCCAGCGATTTCACCGAGGGCGTGTCCGCCACGCAGGCGCTTCAGTGAAGTGGACGCAGCGCCCGGGCTCAGTTGCTGGCCAAGGCCGGCTCGACGAGGTGGTTCTCGACCTGTTCTGCCAGCCATTCGGAGTAGAGCTCAGCCCCGATGCCGCGCAGGTGGTGATCGTCGTAATACAGGGTGTCGACCCGCTCGAGTGGCCAGTCGGCACCAGCGATCCACGGCAGGCCCTTCATGGCGTCCGGCTTGGTGTACTCGGTCTTGCATGGCAAGGGTGGCATGGAGAGGATGAGCTTGATGCCATGGTCCTCGCATTGCCGCTTCAAACGCACGAATGCCCGCAGGTTATCGTCGCTCAACAGGGCCGGCTTGGGATTGAAGTGCTTGATCGGCGCGACTTCCTTTCGAGAGTGGGTGTGCCCGCGGTGGTAGCGGTGGGGCTGAGTTTCCCATGCCTGTGCCGGCTGGAGCCTGTCCTTTAGATGGAAATACAGGGCGTCCAATACCGTCTTGGGATCTCCTGATTGGAGGGCCAGTTTCAAGAAGGGCCATTCCAATGGTGTCGGTCGGTTAACCGTGAGGTCTTTGATGGACGCGGTGCCATCTCCTGACCACAGCCGGGGATAGACGTCGAGCAGGACGGCCTCCGGTGTGGCGCCGAGGTTCAATGACCAATCGAGCAATGCGTTGGAGACCTCGAGGGTCTGCATGGCCGAAGAGAGGTTGAAGGTGGCACGGCCGCGCGCCTTGAAAGCCTCCGGGTCGATGCCAAGGTATCCAGTGCTCGGCCCTAGGATGAGCACTTCCGGACCACCCTTAAGCGCCCATTCCCGGAATTCAGGGATGCGCCGGTAGGTGTCGTGTTCGCTGGTTCTTCGGGCAAACCATTCACCTTCCATTTCCGCCGGGGCGAAGGCCGCGAACAGCACGAGGACGGCCAGCGCGGTAGTGCAGAATGCGAGCAGACGGAGGGCGAATGCTTGCATCAGAATTGGAAATAGATGAAGGCCTCCTCGGCGTTGAACCGGTCGATGATGAGGAAGGCGAGCACGATGTAGGCCGCCCAGCGGAGCGGCACCCAG
>CALKUW010000320.1 GCA_937996585.1 uncultured Flavobacteriales bacterium | reverse complement strand
GAAGGCCGTCTATGTCAAGCGTTTCCAGGCGGAATCCTCCACGAAAACCGTCGAGTTCATCGGCGAGGAGGAAGGTTCGAAGATGCTGCTCTTCACCGACCACGGGGCCCCCATCGTCAAGTGCAAGGCCAAGGACCTCGGCGAACAGCGATTCAGTCTGAATGAATTCATTGCTGTGAAGGGGGTCAAGGCGCGAGGAAAGCGGCTTTCCACCGATGCTCGCGCCAAGGTGACAATGGAGGACACACCCGATCCCAACGTGAAGGACGAGCCGGAGGATGCCCCTCCGCCGCAGGAGGTGCCGACCGCCCCTTCGGAACAGGGCGCGCCGGCATCCGAAGTGCCCTCGGCCGCCGGGCCGCCTTCAGCCGATAAGGGCGCCGCTCCCGAGGGCGGGGGAGATGTGCAGGCAAGCCTCTTCTGAGGCTATGTTTACGGCATGATTCGCTACGCTTCGTTCGTGCTGGCCCTTGGGCTTCTTGCCTCTTGTGCCGATGCACCTGCAGACCGGGAAACCGCCCAGGCAGATGCCGTCAACGGGACGGATACTTCAGACGTACTCATCCATCCGGAATGGTCGCGGAATGCCGTGATCTATGAAATGAATGTCCGGCAGCACAGCCCCAAGGGTGACCTTCGGAGCGCTGCTGCCGACCTCGCCCGCATCAAGCAGTTGGGCGTGGACATCATCTGGCTCATGCCGGTGCATCCGATCGGCGAGGTGAACCGGAAGGGCGGGGAGAACAAGGACAACTACCTGGTGCAGCCGGGCAGCAGTTCCCTCGGTAGCCCTTACAGTGTTCAGGACTACAAAGCACTCAACCCGGATTACGGAACCTGGGAGGACTTCGATGCCTTCGTCGCTACCGCCCATGACTACGGCATGAAGGTCATCATCGACTGGGTCGCCAACCACACGGCCTTCGACGCGGTCTGGACCCGCGATTCCATTGGTCTGGGTTACTACCTGCTCGACGAAAACGGCAGCATCCAGCCGCCCACGGGCACCGATTGGGTCGATGTGGCCCAGTTGGATTGGGAGCGCGGAGAGGAGAATGGACTCTATGCCGCCATGGAGGATGCGATGGCCTTCTGGGTGCGGGACCACGACATCGATGGCTTCCGTTGTGACGTGGCGATGAAGGTGCCGACCGTCTTCTGGAGCCGGGTGCGCAGGACGCTGGAGGACATCGAGCCGGAGGTGTTCATGTTGGCCGAGGCCGAGCAGCCGGACCACCACGACCGCGCCTTCGATGCGAGCTACGCCTGGGAGTTCCACCACATCACGAACGAAGTCGCCAAGGGGCACATGAATGCGGACAGCGTGCGCGCCTACATGAACCGCGAATTCGAGAAATTCCCCGCGTCGGCTTACCGCATGACCTTCATCACGAACCACGACGAGAACTCGTGGAATGGCACCGTTGGCGAGCGCTACGGTGATGCCGGACGTGCGATGGCGGTCATGTGCGGTACCCTGTTTGGTATGCCCCTTGTGTATGGCGGTCAGGAGAGTGAAATGGACAAGCGCCTCCGCTTCTTCGAAAAGGACACGGTGCCTTGGGGAGATTACCGGGCCATGTCCTTCTACCGCATCCTGCATGACCTGCACCATCGGCATCCGCCGCTGTACAACGGAGCGGAAGGTGCACGTGCCGTGCAGCTGGTCGATGAGGGGGATGTCTTGTATTTCGAGCGGGCATCGGAGGGCACCTCCATCCGGACGGTCATCAACTTGAGCGGGGAGCCCGTGGATTTCGCACCGGAAGGCCTCGATGGATACCGCACCACCTTCAACCGGCAGTCTCTCGGCAAGACGAACTGGGAGCCCTGGTCCTTCGAGGTCTTCGTGAAGCAGGGCTGATGAAGTACATCGCCCTCATCGCCCACGACGGCAAGAAAGCGGAACTGGTGGAATTCGTCTTGCGGTTCAAAAAGTTCTTCTCCAAGGTGCCGACCATCGCGACCCACACGACGGGAAGCCGGCTGAAGGCTGAAGGGTTCAATGTGGAGACGGTGGCTTCCGGCCCCAAGGGCGGGGACGCCCAGATTGCCTCCCGCATCACCGAAGGGCAAGTGGGAGGCGTGATTTTCTTCCGTGATCCCATGGGCAAGCATCCACACGAGCCTGACATCAACATGCTCTTGCGGCTCTGTGACGTCTACAACATTCCGCTGGCCACCAACCCGGCTACTGCAGAGCTCATCGCCCGCAACATCACCTGAGCGCCATGCGGCGTTGGTCCGGCTTTCCCGGGGACAATTCGGATCCCAGCATCCGACAATGGTTGGCAGGCGTGCTGATGGAAGCGGGCGGTTCCATGCTCGGCGACCCCAGGGAGTGTGCTGCCATGGCGGACCGCATCATGGCTGGGGTGGACGACCGCAGCAGGACCGTGCTCGACGTGCTGGAGCGCCGCTACGACGAAGCGGAGCTGAACCGGATTGGCCATTGGCTCGACCAGGTGCTCGCGGGCATCCCCGTGCAACACGCGTTGGGTTGGACGGACTTTCGCGGACTGCGCATCGCTTGCGGTCCGGAAGCCCTCATTCCCCGGCCCGAAACCGAGGAGGTCGTGCAATGGTTCCTCGAGGGCATGGAAGCGGTGGCACAGGGACATGAACCCGGCAACGTCCGGGTGGTGGATGTGGGCACGGGCACGGGGTGCATGGCACTGGCCATCAAGGCGGCGCGACCGCGTTGGGAAGTCTGGGGCATGGACATTTCCGAAGCCGCATTGGAGCTCGCGAGGAAGAATGCAAAGGACTTGGGCCTGGATGTCCATTGGGTGCTGGCGGATGCGTTGGACCCCCAGGCGGCAGATTGGCCTGATTGCGTGCATGGCATCGTAAGCAATCCGCCCTACATCCCCCGATCCGAGGCGATTTCCATGGCGCCACATGTGCGCGACAGGGAGCCGGGCCTGGCCCTGTTCGTGCCCGATTCCGATCCGCTGATTTTCTATCGCGCCCTCGCGCAGCGGGCCCTGCATCACCTCCGACCCGGAGGGGGCATGGTGGCCGAGTGCCATGCGGAATTCACCCGGGAGGTGGCGAATTGTTGGCAACTCGAAGTGGGGGATTCCGAGGTCCTCTGCGACCTTCAGGGTGCCGAAAGGGCGGTTCGCCTGATTCGCCCCTGATCCACATCGACCCATGCAGGAAGAGGAACGCATCGCGGAGTTGCGCCGCACGTTGCACGCGCACAATCACCGGTACTATGTGTTGGCCCAGCCGACCATCAGCGACCGCGAGTTTGACGCTCTGCTGGCGGAATTGGCCCTCCTTGAATCCACTCGCCCCGACCTGGCCGACCCGAACAGCCCGACGCAGCGCGTGGGCGGCGGGTTCACCGACCAATTCGAGAAGGTGCCCCACAGCCGGCCGATGCTTTCACTGGCCAACAGCTACAGCCGGGAGGAGGTGGAGGAGTGGGCGGATCGGATCCACCGGGAATCGGCGGGCGACACCCGTTTCACTTGCGAGCTCAAGTATGACGGTGTGGCCATTGCATTGCAGTACCGGGATCGCCAACTCGTGCGGGCATTGACCCGGGGCGACGGCACCATCGGTGAGGACATCACGACCAACGTGAGGACCATCCGGACCATTCCCTTGACCCTGCCCGAATCTGCCCCGGAATCGCTGGAAATCCGTGGCGAGATCATCCTGCCTTTCGCCGCATTCGAGGCGTTGAATGCCCAGCGGAAGGAGAAAGGAGAGAAGCTCTTTGCCAATCCGCGCAACACCGCAGCGGGCACCTTGAAGCTGCAGGACAGCGCCGAGGTGGCGCGCCGGGGGCTGGACTGCTTCCTCTACGGTGTGCTGTTGGATGACCCGGCAGTATTCGGGATTGAGGGGCACGACGAAGGGGTCCGTGCTGCGGAGCGCTGGGGTTTCAAGACGCCCTTGGTCTTGGAGCGCGCATTTGAGGTGGCCCGAGATGTCGAGGGTGTGATGGCCTTCCTCGTCCATTGGGATGAGGCCCGGCAGCAATTGCCCTTCGCCATCGACGGGGTGGTCATCAAGGTCGATGACCATGCCCAACGTCGCACCCTCGGGTCCACGGCCAAGGCACCCCGCTGGGCCCTGGCCTACAAGTTCGAAACGGAACAGGGGCTCACACGTTTGGAGCGCATCGCCTACCAGGTGGGGCGCACGGGGGCCATTACGCCCGTGGCACACCTCGAGCCGGTCCCGATCGCGGGAACGACGGTGGGCAAGGCGTCACTGCACAATGCCGATCAGATTGCCCTGCTTGACATTCGGGAAGGCGACATGGTCCGCGTGGAGAAGGGCGGCGAGATCATCCCCAAGGTGGTCGGCGTGGTCCTCGAGGAGCGGCCGGAAGGGAGCGTTCCCCATGTTTACGCCACCCACTGTCCCGACTGCGGGGCAGGACTGGAACGGGGAGAGGATGAAGCCCGTCATTACTGTCCCAATGCCACAGGGTGTCCCGAGCAGATCAAGGGGGGCATCGAGCATTTTGCCTCACGTCGGGCCCTGAACATTGACGGCTTGGGAACGGAAGGGGTGGAACAGCTCTGGGCGGCCGGGTTGATCCGGGATGTGGCCGACCTCTATGATCTGACGGTGGAGCCGCTGCTCACCCTCGACAGAATGGGGGAGAAGCGGGCGGGCAACCTGATCGCCGGCATAGCGGCATCAAAGGAGATTCCTTTCGAGCGCGTGCTGTTCGGGCTGGGCATCCGTCATGTGGGCGAGACCGTGGCCAAGCGGTTGGCGCGCCATTTTGGTTCCCTTCGTGCCTTGATGGCTGCTCCTGAACGAGAGCTGATCGAATTGGACGTTGTTGGACCTGCCATTGCTGCATCCGTGGTCCAATGGATGGCCGACGACCGCAACCTGACACGGCTGGCCAGGCTGGAACGCGCCGGGTTGAAATTCGAGGTGGAACGCAGCGAAGAGGGGCCGACCAGCCAGGTCCTCGAGGACCGGAGTTTTGTGGTCAGTGGTGTTTTCAGCATCCCGCGGGACGAGTTGAAAAGACTCGTGGAACAGCATGGCGGGCGCTTGCTGGGCGGTGTTTCCGGCAAGACGGATTACCTGATCGCCGGAGAGAAGATGGGTCCTTCCAAACGGGAGAAGGCGGAGCGCCTCGGCGTGACCATCCTGACCGAACAGGCCTTCATGTCCATGCTCGATTCCTGATCATCCCAGCCTGTTACGCAGGCAGGTTTTGTCAGATGATTCTTACGTTTTGGGCACTTTGTCCTTGGCACGGACATTCCAGTCCAATCGCTTATATTGTAGAACCTTAATCATTGATGATGAAGCACTTGATTCCTTCAATTTGTGCGGTCGCTTTTGCTTTCTGTTGTGCCGGTTTCGCCACGGCCCAGAACTGTTCCGACCCCACGGCCTGCAATTACAACCCTGCCTCCACCGGCGGGGTTTTTGATGCCCCCTGTCTCTTCGTGGAGACGGTCATGGAACACACGGCCGGTGACCTGGCGGGCATGACCACTTACCGCATCTATTTCCAGGCTGAAGGACCAGCCGATTTCGTGACCTCGGTCTTCGGCAATGAGGCGACGCCCTTGACGCTGACCACCACGACGAGCTTCTATCATCATCCGCTGGGTGGTGCCTCTGCACAGCCCCAGAATCCGCTGTTGTTTGCCAGTTTCCCGGAGCTCATCTACGACAGCTATGTCACGATTGGTCTGTCCGAATCCGCAGATGGAACGGCTGGAGAAGCCGCTCCCAGCCTGATCGCCTCCCCGAACCAGGATTGGATCACGGCTTTTGATCCAGGCGGTGGGGCTGCCGGCGGAGACATCGTCATCAACGATGTCGTGGGCGGTATCTGGTACATCTTCAACGGTGACGCCAATGGCTTCCCCAATGCGGACAACCGTGTCCTGCTTGCGCAGTTGACCACGGATGGCACCCTCGGAGGAACGCTGAATGTGCAATATTTCCCGAACGGCGGTGATGCTACGGCAGTGACGCTTTCCATCGAGAATGCCTGTCAGGCTGCTCCCGAGGAATGCACTTACCCCGATGAATGTGGCGTTTGCGATGGCCCCGGTCCCATCTACGAATGCGGCTGCACGGACATCCCTGCGGGTGATTGCGATTGCAACGGTGGTCAACTGGATGCGATTGGTGTTTGTGGCGGAACCTGTGCCGCCGATGCGGACAGCGATGGCATCTGTGACGATGACGACGATTGTATTGGGGCATTGGATGCCTGTGGCGTGTGCAATGGCCCTGGCGAGATCTATGAGTGTGGCTGTGCTGACATTCCCGCGGGTGATTGCGACTGCAATGGAGGCCAACTCGATGCCGTGGGCGTCTGCGGCGGTGACTGCACGTCCGATGTGGACGGTGATGGCATCTGTGACACGGATGAGACGGCGGGGTGTACGGACGCCTCGGCTTGCAACTACAACCCGAACGCGACCGACGACGACGGCTCCTGTGCCCAGCTGGACGCCTGCGGCGTTTGCGACGGTCCCGGTGAAATCTACGAGTGCGGCTGTGCCGACATCCCGGCGGGCGATTGCGATTGCGATGGCAATGTGGTGGATGAATGCGGTGTGTGCGGCGGTGGCGGCATTCCCGCAGGTGACTGCGACTGCGATGGCAATCAGGCCGATGCGCTCGGTGTCTGTGGAGGGTCTTGCACGGCGGATGCCGATGCGGACGGCATCTGCGACGATGTCGACGACTGCGTGGGTGCAGTCGATGCGTGTGGCATTTGCAATGGTCCCGGCGCCATCTACGACTGCGGATGCTCGGACATTCCCGCCGGCGATTGCGACTGCAATGGCGGTCAGCTCGATGCCATTGGCGTGTGCGGCGGTGATTGCCCGGCCGACCTCGATGGCAACGGCGTATGCGACAACGTGGAGGGCAGCGGTTGCGCGGACCCTGAGGCGTGCAACTACGACCCCTTCGCGGAGCCGGTGGACAATGGCCCCATTACCGATTACTGCCTTGTGACCGAGGTGGTGTCTTCGGATATCGGTGTGCTTGTCGGTGCCCTCGGTACCGTGGACCTGACCGGATACAGCTGCATGCGGGTCTACATGCAGACCCTGTTCCCGACGGATTTCGTGACCTCCGTATCTGGAAATTCCGTGACCCCATTGGACGTCACGACGACGACGAGCTTTTTCCAGGCCCTGCTCGGTGGTGTGACCACAGAGAACATCAACCCCTTGCTGATACCGGTGTATCCCGACCTCAACTACGACTCCTGGATCACCATCGGCATTGATGGTCCTGCGGATGCGACGGCGGGTGAGAGTGCAGTGTCCGCTGTGAATTCCCCCAACCAGAACTGGGCACTTCAATTCGAGCCGGGTGGCGGTGCCCCCGGTGGCAACATCGTCATGAACGATGCTGTCGGCGGCGTGTGGTACGTCCTGAATGGGGATTCCAACGGTTTCCCGGATGCTGATGGGCGCGTGCTGCTCGGCCAGTTCACGACGGATGGGGACCTGTCAGGCACCCTCAACGTGCAGGTGTTCCCGCAGGGGGACAACGACAACTTCCTGGTGCTGACCCTGCCTCTCGGCGTTGGAGTCGGCTGCTCCGGTGGCGGTGGAGGTGATACCTGCGTTTACGACGATGCCCTGGGTGTGTGCGATGGTGACTGCACTGCGGATGCGGATGCGGACGGTATCTGCGACGATGTGGACGACTGCGTGGGCACCATCGATGCTTGCGGTGTCTGCAACGGACCCGGCGCCATCTATGACTGCGGGTGTGATCCCATCCCTGCCGGTGATTGCGATTGCGATGGCAACCAGGCAGACGCCCTAGGTGTGTGTGGTGGAGATTGTACGGCCGATGCCGACAGCGATGGCATCTGTGACGATGTGGACGACTGCATCGGCGTGGTGGACGCTTGCGGCGTGTGCAACGGTCCGGGCGCAACCGGTGAGTGCGGTTGTGATGACATTCCGGCCGGCGACTGCGACTGCAATGGCAACCAACTCGATGCCATCGGAGTTTGCGGCGGTGATTGCACTGCGGACTCGGATGGCGACGGCATCTGTGATGATGTGGACGACTGTATCGGGGCACCCGACGCTTGTGGTGTCTGCAACGGCCCGGGTGAGATCTACGAATGCGGCTGTGCGGACATCCCTGCCGGTGATTGCGACTGCGATGGCAACCAGGTGGATGCCCTCGGCGTATGTGGCGGAAGCTGCACGGCAGACGTGAACGGCAACGGCATCTGTGATGACCTCGAGGAGCCGGGATGCGACGACCCCGAGGCCTGCAACTACGATCCGGATGCGCTGCCCTTCGAGGCTCCGCCCAGTTCAGACGGCTACTGCGTCGAGCTGCGCACCATCGCCACGCACACGGCAGGCGAAGTGGCGGGCATGACCACCTACCGCCTGTACCTCCACACGGAGGACCCCGCGGATTTCGTGACGGCGGTGTATGGCAACATCGACGACCCGCTCAACATCACCACAACCACGAACTTCTACCAGAACATCCTTGGCGGCATTACCCCTGAGAATGTGAATCCCCTGTTGTTGCCGGCTTTCCCGGACCTGAACCACGACAGCTGGGTGACCATCGGCATCGATGGGCCCGCTGATGCCAACGCTGGCGAAAGCGCAGCTTCCGTGGTGAACTCTCCCCAGCAGAACTGGTCGTTGGTCTTCGAACCCGGTGGCGGCGTTCCTGGCGGAAACATCGTCATGGACGATGAGGTCGGCAGCGTGTGGTACATCCTGAACGGGGATGTCAACGGACTGCCCGCTGCGGATGGCACAGTGCTGCTGGCCCAGCTGACAACGGACGGTGACATCAGCGGTACGGTCAATGTCCAGGTCTTCCCGGCCGGTGACAATGACAACTACATCACCCTGAGCCTGCCGATCGACGCCAACTGCGGCGGCGGTGGCGGCAACCCGGCCTGCGTCTACCCGGCGGCAGGTGAGGACTGCGACGGCAACTGCCTGAACGACAGCGATGGCGATGGCATCTGCGACGAGGACGAGGTCGCCGGATGTACCGATGAGACGGCCTGCAACTACGATGCGACCGCAACGGACGATGACGGCTCCTGCCAGCAGCTCGATGCCATCGGTGTCTGCGGTGGTGACTGCACGGCAGATGCGGACGGCGATGGCATCTGCGATGACAACGATGACTGTGTCGGTGTGCCGGATGCCTGTGGTGTTTGCAACGGTCCCGGCGCCATCTATGATTGCGGCTGT
>CALKUW010000319.1 GCA_937996585.1 uncultured Flavobacteriales bacterium | reverse complement strand
GAATTCGGAACGCGGTATGCCAATGCGACCGGCACCTCACTGATTGCCGGATACCGCACCTTCGGCCGGTGGGCCTCCTGGACCTACCTCATCCTGACCGCCCTCACCTGTGCCTTCGTGATGGGCGGCGTGGGCATCGTCACCGCCGCCTTCCTCGACCACCTGTTCGGCGCCTCCCGGTTGCTGGGCACCAACGCCACGCCACACGTGGCCGTCGTCACCTTCAGTGCCTGCGTCGGCATGCTGCTGCTCGGCCGATACGCCGCCCTGGACAAGGTCATCAAAGCAATCAGCGTCGTCCTGCTCATCGGCACGGTCGGCGCTACAGTCGGCGCGCTGCTGCACACCCCAATTTCAGCGGTGCCGCCTGCACCTGCGGACCTCGACCCGTGGTCAGGCCGCGACTTCGTCTTCCTCATTGCCCTGCTCGGCTGGATGCCCTCCGCCGTGGACCTCAGCCCATGGGTCAGCATCTGGACCCTCGAACGCTACAAGCAGACCGGCTTCACACCCAGGCTCAGGGACGCCGTGCGTGAATTCAACCTCGGCTACGCCTTCTGCATCCTGCTTGCGTTGTGTTTCCTGCTCCTCGGCGCCCTGCTGCTGCGGACGCACGAGATGGCCTTGCCCGCGGGAACGGCCGCCTTCGCCGCCGGGGTCATCGGACTCTACACCGAGGTCCTGGGCGATTGGAGCGCCCCGTTCGTCGGCTCTGCCGCCTTTGCCGCCATGCTGGGCACCTGCATCGCCTGCCTCGACGGCTTCAGTCGGAGTTTCAGCCACGGCATCGCCGCGCTGCGGAACTGCCCGGTCGAAACCCGGCACGAGCAGGTGAGCCTCATCCTCATTTCACTCGGGGCCCTGCTGCTCATCATCGCATTCCCTGAGGACATCCGCACCCTGCTGGACCTCGGCAACATCCTCAGCTTCTGCATTGCACCACCCTCCGCATTGGCCATGCTCATCCTGGTGACACGGCAGCGTTTCCCCGCCGAAGCGCGGCCTGCCCGCTGGCTTCGTTGGACCGCCTGGGGCGGCCTGGCCTTCCTGATCTGGCTCACCGTGCTGTTCCTGTCCAGCCTGCTCGCCTGACCCCCACCGGGTCCCCACCCATCAATATTGCCCATCCCGGGGTGGACAAGTCGTCCCGCATGCCCCCATCCGGATGGGGGGTCACGTTAATTTCCTTCAATGCAATCGGCACGCCGTAACCCCGGCCCCCGCTCTGGCGTATGGGGCTCCATGGCCCTCCGTCACTGGATCATACGCTCACTCTCCTTCACCGCGCGTCTCGCGCTTGGAACTCAGGTGAACGCCCAGTGCCCCATTTTCCTGGGAACCGAGAGCTACAACGCGCTTCCGGCCACCATCAGCACCCCGCACTGGTTCCAATGCGTGGGCAGTGTCACGGCCGATCCGGCCCCCTTCACATTCACCCTCGGAGCCCAACCGGCCAACCACAGTGGCGTCATGATCGACTGGGGCGACGGCACGCCGCCGGAATCCATCGGCAACTGGGATGGCGCGGACATCACCCACGAATACACGCCGGACGCCTGGCAGACCTACACCATCAGGGTGACCACCAACGCCTGCCCGGGCGGTCAGGAGGGCATCCTGGTGTACGAGCCCGAGAACCCCGGTGCGGGCCTCGTCTATGGTGACAACAACGCGGGCTGCGCCCCCTTCGAAGCCTTCCCCAAAGTCGACATCAACCTCGCCTTCAGCCCGACCTGGAGCTTCACCCTGGATTGGGGAGACGGCACGGCACCGGATGAGTTCACCATGGAGGAGGTGCTCAACGGCGGCGATTTCGACACGCTCAAATTCACCTCGAGCGTGGGCGATGAGATCTACCGCATCCTCGGCGCCTCCCACATCTACGACGCCCAGAACTGCGCCTCGGGCGAATGCGACCACACGCTGACCCTGACCTATTCGAATTTCTGCTCCGTCCGGGGGGCCAACACCCCCTTCGTTCCCGGTGGTACCATCGTGGGAACGGGCTACAAGCAGGCCCAGCTCGGCAACGCCTTCCTGACCTGGGACGTCGACGAAGCCGAAGTGGAAGTGGCCGATCCGGTGCTCTGCTGGCCGGACAACGAGACCACGGTCAGCAACGGTTCCTGCCCCAATTGCTGTGCTGCCTCCGAGGGCAACAACATTGCCGGCAACGGCACGGTGCGGACCGAAAAATGGGACTTCGGCGCCGCCACCTACATCGGATCCGGTCCCGACCCCACGAACTGGATCGACTGGGGTGCGGACTGTGCCAGTGAACAGGACCACCTGCTCTCCTTCCCGGGGCCCGGCATCTACACGGTCAAGCTGATGACGCAGAACCACTGCGGCATCGACACGGTTACCCGCGACATCATGGTCACCCCTCCCCCGGATGTGGAGGCCACCGCCGACATCACGACCCTCTGCCCGGGCGACCCCTTCCAGTTTGGGAGCGTGGGGTGGACATCCGGCCCGCCCCTGACCGCGGCCGACGTCAGCTTCAACTTCACCTTCGGTGATGGCCCTTATTCGATGACCATCCCCATGGTCGGGGGCATCATCCCATTCTCCGGCATCCCCAGCCAGCCCGGGCATGTCTACGACGCGGCCGGCACGTACAACGCCTCCGTGCAGGTGTTCGCCACGCTGGCCCCGGCCTGCATGGGCACCGCCACCATTCCCGTCACGGTGCTGACCCCGCCCGAGGCACTGTTCACCTTGCCGGCCGACACCTGCGCCGCATCGCTGGACGTCCAACCGACGGATGCCTCGACGGATGCTGTGAGCTACTCCTGGACCCTCGACGGTACCGGCGTGATCGGAACGGGTCCGACCCCGCCGACCGCCCTGCTGAACGGACCGGGTGCCTTCACCTTCGGTCTGCAGGTCTCCTCAGCCAACGGCTGCAGCGATTCCTTCACGGAGGACATCGTGCTCGCCGGCATTCCCACCGCATCCTTCACCGTGCAGGACGCCTGCCTGGGCAGCGAAGTCAACCTCGACGCCTCCGCCTCCGCCACCGATGCCACCCAGGGCGGTCCCATCACGGCGTTTGCCTGGACCGTCGGCGACACGACGCTCACCGGCGAACAGCCCTCGTTGACCCCGACAACCGTAGGCTCCGTCCCGGTGACCCTCACCGTGACCACGGCTACGGGTTGCACGGACGAGACCAGCGGTACCGTCGAAGTCCTGCCCAGGCCGGTAGTGGTCTTCGCCACCGAAGACACCACGGGATGCAGCCCCTTCTCCATTCCCCTTTCCGCATCCGACACAACCGGTACCGTGGGGCAGAACGCCCTTTCTTGGTCTTTCGGGCATGGCGCGTCCAACCAGCTTGACGCGGACGGCACGCATACCTGGCCCATCAACACCAGTGCGGACACCCTCCACTACACCGTTGTCGTGGAAGCGGGTGCCGGTGCCTGCGTGGACCAGCAATCCATCACCGTTTCCGTCGCGCCGGAACCCTTCGTCCAGACCTCGGGCGGAGAAATCTGCAGCGGCACCACGTTCGACTTCTCGGGCAACACATTCAACCTAGGCGAGGGCGGAACCTGGTTCTGGGAAGTGGACAATGTCTGGTCCAATGCGGCACAGGATTATGGCACGATCACGAGCGATTTCGACGGATTCCCCTTCACGTTCGTCAACCCCGACCAGCTGACCGACACGGTGAGCATCCACGTGGATGTGTTCCGGTCGAATGGCTGCGCGGCATCCAGCGACGCCACCCTTCTCGTACGCCCGGCCTTCACACCGGAGGTCCAGGACGAATCCGGTTGTGCTCCCCTCGCCGTCTCCGCCCCGAACCAAGTCGCCCTGAGCATGGCATGGGACTTCGGCGATCCCGCCAACCCCGATCCCGCAGGAGCCACCGGTCACCTCTACACCGACCCCGGCACCTATACCGTCACCGCTAGCGGAACCAGCGTCTTCGGCTGTGCCGGAAGCGCCCAATCGACGGTACAGGTATACGATACCCCCACCCCGTCCATCACGGCGGAGGACGCGCTCTGCGCGCCCGAACCCGTCCATCCGCAGCGCTCCGATGCGGCCGTGGATGGCGCCGTGCAATGGTCCCTCCAGGTGGACCTCGGCACCATCTACCCCTGGAACGGCAACCCGGACACCACCCTTCAATTGGCACCCGGCACCCACCTTCTGACCGTCCTCGCGACCAATGCCGAGGGCTGCAATGCGGAAGCGACAACAACCGTTACCGTACAGGAAGAAGTGGAAGCCGGATTCACCCTCCCGGAGGGCGGTTGCGAACCCATCGCCTTCGGGGTGAATGACGTGACCATTTCTTCCGGAGCCATCGCGACCTGGATCGTCGACACGCCCTTCGGCACCGACACCATCATGGGCGGTGCACCCAACGCACCCAATTGGTCGGCCACGCCCGGCGCACCGGACGCTCCGGGTGCCACCGCGACCTACGGCGTCCAGCTCTTCGTGGAGGACCCCTTCACGGGTTGCGCAGCCTCCGCGGCGGACAGCATCACCGTCAACCCCCAACCCGTCGGCCAACTGGTCATCGACGGATTGAGCGGATGTGACGTTCAGGCCACGTTCAGCTACACCGGTCTGGCGGACACCCTCATCTGGGACTTCGGCGACCCCTTCTCCCCGGACGGCGAGACGACCACGATCTCCACCGTGTCCCACGCCTACCCGAATCCGCTCGGTACGGGCTACCAGACAATCGCAACGGTCACCGCCATCTCCGCCGGTTGTGCCGACCAGGATGCCGTCAACCTCGACATCCCCGCCATTCCGGTGGCCGACTTCAGCATTCCCGACACCATTTGCCGGGGAGAAGCCGTCACCCTGGCGAACCTCTCGACCGGCATTCCCCTCGACCTGGGTACTGCCGGGGGTGCCTGGACCTGGACGGTCGGGGAGGATACCCTGACGGGCTTCGAACCCACCGGTCCGATCGCCGATGCCAACCTTCTGGCGTCCGACGACATCGCCAATGCGGTGCTCGATGTCCACCTCCTGGTGGTCCATCCCGAGAACGGTTGCCAGGACGACATCTCGGGCCAGGTGGTGGTTCTCGGACAACCCGAAGCCAGCTTCATCCTCACGCCTGACCTGTTCTTCGAACCCCCGTTCGTGACCAACCTGATCGACATGAACCAGGCCGCTCCCGGCACGGACATCGATTGGACGGCGGAAGGCGGAGGCAATTTCGACCTCAGTACGGGCACGATCACCTGGGCGGACGAGGCCTATGGAACCCACCTCGTGGGCGTCACGTTGGACAACAGCGGGTGCTCCGACACCTACGAAACCGCCGTTACCCTCATTCCCCCGGTTCCGAGCATCACCATCACAGGGGACACCACCAGTTGCGCCCCCCTCCAAGCCGTCTTCAGTGCCCTCACGGAAAGCGCCGTGGACAGTATCATCTGGTCATTCGGTGAAGGCACCAACCGCGTGGTGCGGGACAACCTCGGCGACCCCATCGGGTTCGGTTACTTCGAGCCTGGTACGTATGAAGTCTACGCTACCGCCTACGGTCCTGGCGGTACGGCCTATTCGGAATCCCAGACTGTGGTCGTCCTCGACCAGGTCAATGCAGGCTTCACCATCTTCCCCGCAGAATGCGTGGAAGTGGGTGACGTGCTCGAACTCACACCCAACTTCGCCTACGACGACGCCAGCTACACCTGGAGTTTCGGTGACGGGTCGAGTACGACCCTGCCCGACGGTGGCATCGTGACGCACACCTACACGGAGGCGGGCGACCCGGACATCACCCTGACGGTGGAGAACGCCTTGTGCAAGGACAGCACCTCCCGCAGCACCTGCGTGATCCTGTTCGAAGGCGGTACCGTCGGCGTACCCTCCGCCTTCACCCCGACATTCGGCGGTGACGGCTCAGGATCGCAGGCTTACGGCGACGACGACTTCCGCGACAATGACGTGTTCTTCCCCCAATTGCGGGGCAACCCCATCGCCTACAGCTTCACGGTCTACAACCGCTGGGGAGAACAGATTTTCAGCACCTCCGACCCCACCATCGGGTGGAACGGCCACTTCCAGGGCAAACTGTGCAAACAGGACGTCTACGTGTGGCGGGTGGCCGCCGTCTTCCTCGACGGCACTTCGGTGGAACAGGCTGGTGACGTGACCTTGATTCGAAGATGAGCGCATTCAACAACCCCTTCATGAAAGGCACCCTGATGGGTGTGCTGGGCCTGGTCCTCTGCTTGAGCGGAGGCACCGAACTCAGCGCCCAGGATGCGCAATTGACACAGTTCTATGCCGCTGCACCCCACCTGAATCCCGCCTTTGCCGGAGGGACGCTGGAGAACCGGGTGAGCTTCCACTATCGGAACCAGTGGCCCGGCATCCCCGGCCGGTTCGTGACCTACGGTGCATCCTACGACGTCTTCATCCCCAAGCTCAACAGCGGCATCGGCATCATCTTCTCGTCCGATGAGGCGGGCACCGGTGCCCTGGGTTCGAGCATGTTTGCCTTCCAGTACAGCTATGAGGTCCCCCTCGGCGAGAAACTGTCCTTCCGGCCCGGCCTGCAGTTGGGCTGGGGCAGCCGGGGGCTGCTGAATTGGCAGGACCTGGTTTTCGGCGACCAGCTGAACCGCGGTACGGCGGGATCCGGCGCCACCGCCTCCCTCGAGGGCCTCGCCAACTTCCAGCTCGTCCGGAACTACTTCGATGTGGCGGCCGGGGGCGTGGTCTACAGCAAGCGGTTCTGGCTCGGGATGAGCAGCCGCCACCTCAACAGCCCTTCCGAGAGCCTCACCGATGCCACCACGGCCCCCGTGCCCATCTGGTTCAGCGCCCACGGTGGGGTACGCATCCCCTATGTATCAGGCCCGACCGGCTCGCAGCAAGACCTGTTGATCGCCGCCTCCTACCGCAGCCAGGGCGCCTTCGACCAGATGGACTTCGGGTTCAGCCTGGACAGCCCCTTCCTGACCTACGGCATCTCCTACCGGCAGATCCTGATGAAGACGGCGCCCGACGGGGCCCCCAACCACGATGCCATTTCCCTTCTTCTGGGCCTCACGGAAGACAATTTCCGCGTGGGATACAGCTACGACATCACCGTATCGACTTTGGGGTGGGGCATCTCCGATGGCGCCCACGAATTGACACTCAGCTACGTCTGGAAAACCCCCAGCCACTTGAGGACCAAGCCGCACCGGATCCTGCCCTGCGCAGAGTTCTGACGGACCTCATTCAGCCCCGACCGGGAGGACGTTCACCTCCCGCTCAAGCGCGACGCCGAAGCGTTTCCGCACATCTTCCTGAACGTCCCGCGCCAGGTCCAGCAATGCCCGGCCCTGGGCACCGCCGCGGTGCACGAGCACCAGCGCCTGCCGGTCGTGCACACCGTGGGTTCCCCGGTCATGGCCCTTCCATCCCGCCTGGTCGATCAGCCATCCTGCGGCCAGCTTCACGCCACCGGGGGCCGGGTAATGCGGCATGTCCGGGTGTTCCGCCTTCAAGGCATCGGCCACGGCGGCCTCCACCACGGGGTTCTTGAAGAAACTGCCCGCATTGCCGATGACCGCGGGATCCGGCAACTTGCTGCTGCGGATGCGGATGACGGCATCCGAAACATCCCGTGGCGTCGGATCGGTCACGCCCCCTTGTTCCAACTCTGTGCGGATCGCCCCGTAATCCAGCCGCAATTCCGGCTC
>CALKUW010000318.1 GCA_937996585.1 uncultured Flavobacteriales bacterium | reverse complement strand
CCGGCATTCTTCATGCGGGTCAACAATGGGTAGATCGTGCCCTCTACGACCAGAAGGTCGACCGATTTGAGGGCGTCCACGATGTCGGAGGTGTAGGCCTCCCCCTGGCGCAGCACCCGGAGGATGCAGAGCTCGAGGACGCCTTTCCTCATTTGTGCTGTGGACTTGGACGTTTCTTTCGTCATGGTTTCACAAAGATGCATTCGTTACCCTGTACTATGCAAAACAAAGTACCAAGAAATGTAAATGACCGGAATGTTCCGACATGCGCCCTTCACCGCATCGGGGTGCGACATTTGCAGCCGTGATCATCCACATCGCCACCGGATCCAACCTGGGGGAACGCACCGTCCACCTCGACCGCGCCGAGACGGAATTCGGCCGTATCGGATTCGTCAGGCGAATCTCCCCCACCTATGAAACCGCCGCTGTCGGGATGGCCCCCGGCACCCCGGACTTCCTTAACCGGGTGGTCGAAGTGGAGCTGGATGCGGCCCGGCAACGCGACCCTGCTTCCTTCATGCAGGCCTTGTTGGGCATCGAACGGGACATGGGCCGCACCCGTGTGGAAGGCAGCGTCCAATCCCGCCCCATCGACCTCGATATCGTGTTGTGGGGTGACCGCATCCTCGATCTGCCGGGCCTGCTCGTGCCCCACCCCCGCATGCTGGGACGGCGTTTCGTGCTCCAACCCCTGGCCGACCTCATCCCCGATGTGACCGTGCCCGGAACAGGCATGACCGTAGCGGATTGCCTCGCCGCACTTCCGGCCGAAGTACCCGACATTGCACCGTGGCCGACCGCATGAGCATACCCTACCGACACATCGCCATCGAAGGTGGCATCGGTGCTGGCAAAAGCACCCTGGCCACGGCATTGGCTGAACGTCTGGGCACGGAGCCGCTGCTCGAACCGTTTGCCGACAACCCCTTCCTCGAGCAATTCTACCTCGATCCGGAGCGGTACGCCTTCCCGGTGGAGTTGAGTTTCCTGGCCCAGCGATACAAGCAGTTCAAGGCCGCATTGTCCGCCCGGACCCTGTTCCGGGATGCACTGGTGTCGGACTACGTTTTCGCCAAGAGTGACCTCTTCGCCAAGATCACCTTGCCCAAAACGGAGTATGCGTTGTTCCGCAACCTCTACGAGGTCATGGCCGAGGGCATGGCGAAGCCCGAGCTCATCGTCTACCTGCGTCCCGGTGAGGCGCGGCAGCGGGCCCAGATCGAGACGCGCGGAAGGAGCTACGAACAGGACATTGACACGGCTTATCTGCGGAAGCTTGAGAAAGCATACGAGAAGCAGTTCAAAGTGGCACGGGGTAGCCGCGTGCTCTGGATTGACACTTCAGAGCTGGACTTCGTGGCGAATGCCGATGACCTTGAGCGGCTTGTGGCCGTGCTGAGCCAACCCTGGAAGGTCGGCGTGCACCACGTCACGCCCTGACGATTCTGGAGTTCAGGCCCGGACGCCCAGGGCCTCGACCATCTTGGCGCCGATCTGCGCCGGGCTGTCCACCACGTGGATTCCACACTCGCGCATGACGGCCTTCTTGGCCTCTGCGCTTTCCTCCTCGCCGCTCACGATGGCACCGGCGTGGCCCATGGTGCGGCCCTTCGGAGCGGTCACACCCGCGATGAAGCCGACCACCGGCTTGGTGCCATTCTCGGCGATCCAGCGGGCGGCTTTGACCTCGAGGTCACCGCCAATCTCGCCGATCATGATGATGCCGTCGGTCTCGTCGTCGGCCATCAGCAACTGGACGGCCTCGAGGGTCGTCGTGCCGATGATGGGGTCACCGCCGATGCCGATGGCCGTGCTCTGTCCGAGGCCGGCCTTGGTGATCTGGTCCACCGCCTCGTAGGTCAGCGTGCCGCTCTTGGACACGATGCCGATGCGGCCCGGGTTGAAGATGAAGCCGGGCATGATGCCCACCTTGGCCTCGCCCGCCGTCATGACGCCCGGGCAGTTCGGGCCGACCAGCGTGCAGCCGGGCAGGGTGTCGAGGTGAGCCTTCACCTTGACCATGTCGGCCACGGGGATGCCCTCGGTGATACAGATGATGACCTTGATGCCGGCATCGGCCGCCTCGAGGATGGCGTCTGCGGCGAAGGCCGGCGGAACGAACAGGATGCTGGTGTCGGCCCCCGCCTTCTTCACGGCGTCCTCCACGGTGTTGAAGACCGGCTTGTCGAGGTGGGTCTGACCACCCTTGCCCGGAGTCACGCCGCCCACGACGTTGGTGCCATACTCGATCATCTGGCTGGCGTGGAACGTGCCTTCCGAGCCGGTGAATCCTTGGACGATGATGCGGGAATCCTTGTTGACGAGAACGCTCATGGTATCGTGGTGGCGGGATGATGATGTCGTGGGGCGCCCCTGCGCCGGCGCAAAAGTAACGCGGGCATTGCGAGCTTCGGAAGGGGGTTCGGGCTAATTTGCCCCCATGCCCGCACACCCCCTCGACGGAACGACCATCTGCGCGGTCTCGACACCCCCTGGCCGGGGCGGGGTCGCTGTGGTCCGCGTGAGCGGACCCGATGCATGGGGCGCCGTCAACGGCCTGTGCGGTGGAAGACTGGAAGGGGCCACACCGGGCAAGGCGGTGTTGCGCCAACTGGTCGATGGGGACCGTCCGCTCGATGAAGCGCTGCTCCTTCCCTTCAAGGGACCGAAGAGCTTCACCGGCGAGGACGTGGTCGAATGCCACATCCACGGCAGTCCCTACATCGCCCGGCGGCTGATGGAATGCCTCATCGACGCCGGTTGCCGGCCCGCCCTGCCCGGAGAATTCACCCAGCGTGCCTTCCTGCACGGCAAGCGCGATCTGGCCCAGGCCGAGGCCATCGGCGACCTCATCGACGCGGACCACGCCGGGGCCCACCGCCTCGCGCTGCAGCAGCTGGGCGGCGGATTCAGCCGTGAAATCCAGGGTTTCCGGGAGGCCCTGATCGAGTACACCGCATTGATGGAGCTCGAGCTCGACTTCGGGGAGGAAGACGTGGAATTCGCTGATCGGTCTGCGTACCGGGAACATGTGCAGGCCCTACTCGGCCGCATTGACACCCTCCTCGCGGGATTCTCCACGGGCCGCGCCATCGCGGAAGGGGTGCCCGTCGCCATCCTCGGGGCCCCGAACCGCGGGAAATCGACCCTGCTCAATGCCCTGCTCAAGGAGGACCGGGCCATTGTTTCGGATACTCCGGGTACCACCCGCGACACCCTGGAAGAGACCATGACCCTGGGGGGCATCCGGTTCCGCTTCATCGATACGGCTGGCTTGCGCGAAACCGTGGATGACATCGAGGCTGAGGGGATCCGGCGGGCATGGGACAAGGCTGCTGCTGCCCGGTTTGTCCTCTACCTGCTCGACGCGCGCGACCTGCAGGATGCGGATGGGCGCGCGGCAGCGGAAAGTGAGGTCTCAGAGGCAGCACAGCGCTGGAATGCCGCAGCGGAGCACATGGGCGAATCCGCTGGCGTCCTGCTGGTGCTCGTGAACAAGACGGACCTGGCTCCCTGTCCGGAGGGCTGGCAACCCGAAGGAGCGGAAGCCGTGCTGGCCATCAGCGCAGAGGAAAGGAAAGGGCTGGAGGCCCTCGAATCCCTGTTGGGGGAGGACTACCGCAGCGCCCTGGAGGAAGACCGCATCCTCGTCACGAACCTGCGCCACCGTGATGCACTCCAGCGCAGCCGAGAGGCACTGCAGCGGGCGCTGGAAGGGCTCGATGCCGGATTGAGCGGAGACCTGCTCGCCGTGGACCACCGGGAGGCACTCGAGCAGTTGGGGCGCATCACGGGCGCCATCACACCGGACGACCTGCTGGGCCACATCTTCGGCAACTTCTGCATCGGCAAGTGAACCTGCCTGCCCACGGCAGGGTTTCTCTAACATGCTCACTCTTCGCGGACTCCTCGCCATGGCCCTGCTCTCTCCCCTCTTTTCCAACCCTGCCCCGGCCCCGGATGCCCTCGTGGATTTCGGACGCGGCAAGCGCTCCGACTGGCGGGCATTGAACGATGGCGTGATGGGAGGACGATCTATCGGGGTCGTCGATTATGGGCGCAACACCATGACCTGGGCGGGTACCGTCTCACTGGAGAACAACGGTGGATTCAGCTCCGTCCGTTCGCCTTGGGGGAAGAGCGACCTGTCGGGCTTCTCCTCCGTCACCATGCGCTGCCGGAGCACGACGGGCCAATCGGACACGTTCACCCTGACCATGGAGACGTCCGAACGCTGGTGGATGCCTTATTGGAAGGCCAACTTTGCAGTGGAACCGGAATGGACCGAGGTCACGGTGCCCTTCGAGCGCCTGAAGCGCAGCAGTGCCTATACCGGAGAGCTCTCCGAGTTCTGGACGTGGGGCGACCTCTCGGCCATCTTGCGGATGGGGTGCATGAAGTATGACGGCACCGCCGGTGAATTCGGCCTGGAAATCGACTGGATGCGGTTCAACGCCCCCGCCGTCAGAAACTGAGGTTGAACCCTCCAGTGATGGTGCGCGGCATGCCTGGACGCAATCCGGCGGGCCGATTCGAGGCCACGTACACCGCATCGAAGAGGTTGCGGCCGCTGGCCTCGAGAGAGAAACCATTGCGCAACCGGCAGCGCACCGTAGCGTCGAGTACCGTGCTGCCCCCCGCCGTTGAAACCGCCGTCAGAGGTGCGTTACCCGCTTGGACGCGCATGGGGTCTACGAAGGCGCCGGACGCATCGAGGGACCAGGCGCCACGCGCCCAGCCCAACCTCAACGTGCCCTGATGGCGGGCCATGTACGGCAGGAAATCCCCAGCCTGGACCTCTCCCCAAGGCTCGAATTCACTTGTAAAAGAGGTCGTGAACCGCCCGTCCGTGAAGGTGTAGGCCAACCCCAGCTCGAACCGGTGACCTTCGGCAGGCTGGATGCCATTGGTCAGGTTGGCAGCAACCTCCGCGCCGAGAACCCTTGTCGATCCGCCGTTGAAGACTTCACCATCCCCGGATCCCCCACTCGCGGCGAAATCCGACCCTTGCAGGTTGCGCCCGAAGTGGCCGAACCCGACTACTGTGGCTTCTGCACGCGCGCGCACCCAGCGCACCCCGGCCTCGCTGTTCCAGGCGAACTCCGGCGCGACCTCGTCCGAGCTTCCCGGCGGAAGGAAGCCCCTGTGGACACCCGCAAAAACACTCCATTCCGATCCCAGCACACGTTGGACCCCGATGCCCGGCAAGACCACAAGGGTGCGGTTCTTGCGGCGTACGATGTTGCTGCCTGTGCGGTCCACGTCGGCCGTACCGTAATCGTCGCGCCCCGCCAGGATGGATTCGACACGCAAGCCGGGCAGACAACTCCATCCACTGCGCGACCAACGTCCTTGCGCATACCCGGAAAGAGCACGGGTCCACTCGATGCGGTTGGACTCCTCTCCCGGCGTCCCCCATGCAGGTGTGGTCAACCGGCCCGAGGTCATTTGCCAATCATCGGTCCACTGGAAACGGTCCATGCCGTCCTCGTGCAGCCTCAAGGCCATGTCCCAGCGCTGCCAACCCGCCCCTGCATGTTCCCATGACGCCTTGGTCTCCAGACCCCGGGCGTGGTAGATGCGGTTGTTGTTCTTCAGCCGCACGGCGCCAGGCGCACCGTCCCGGAACACCTCCAATGCGGCCGCCCGGTCGCCCATCGGCACACCCTCGCCCAAGAGCGCCCCGAGTTTGACCCATTCCCCACCATCCGCCGCAGCGCGGTCTGCCTTGTACCAATTGCGGTCAAAACGGGTCGCGTAGGCCCGGTTGGTCCAACGCCATCCACGGCCGAGCTCCACCACGTGGGTCAACACCGCCTGACGCTGATGTGCGTCCATGCGGTCTTCAGCGCTGCCCGCGTAACGTCGGTAGGGATCGGTTTCGAAATCCGCGCGCAAGAGGCCGGCATAAGTCTCATGGCTGACCTCGTTGACTGCGCCCAGCTTGGCCTCCACACGTTGGACAAGGCGCGCACCCTCCCGGGAGGTCCAACGCAGCTTGCCCAAAAGGTCGAGCTTGTCGAACCCCGTGGGGCCACCGCCGTCAATGGACTTGAAACCTCGGCTCCCGGCCTGCATGGCCTCCACCATCCAGCCGATGCGGCCCGAGCCATCGCCCGTGTACACGTGCAGTCGGCCCGTTCCAAAGCTGCCGATGCGGCCGTCCACCCGACCCGCCAACGCGCTTGGGATGGGGGTGCTGATGAAGTTGATGGCACCTCCGATGGTGTTGGGGCCATGGGCGATCTGGCTGGCGCCCTTCATGACCTCCACTCCGGCCATCCGTCCGACGGAAGGGAAATAGTAGGCGCTCGGAGCGGTATAGGGGGCCGGGGCAATGGGCACCCCATCCTCAAGGATGGAGATGCGGCTGCTCCGTTCGGCTCCACTGCCGCGCAATCCGATGTTGGGCCTGAGTCCGAATCCGTCCTCCTCCTGGATGTATACCCCGGGAACGGTTCTGAGCGCCCGATTGATGTCCGTGGCACCCTGGCGCCGCAGCGCCTTGGCGGACAGCACAGTCACGGCGCCCGGTACCCCCATGGGCCGCCCACCGGTCAGGCTCACGGCCTCCACCAATGCCTGCGGAAGGTCAAGGACCGCCTCCTCCATGCGGAACGCACGGCCACTGATGAGTTCATCTGATCGCATCTCGCGGTCCTGGAACCCCAGGCACCGCAACATCCAGGTCGCCTCCATGAAGAGAACGGAATCGGACAACACCACCGTCCCAAGGCCATCAGTCACGGCACCATGTCCGGACGTGGATACGAGGGCAACGCCGGGGATGCCGGCGCCGTTGGCGTCCACAATCCGCAGGCTGACTTCGCCTTGTGCAACTCCATTGAGCGCAAGCAGAACGCCGGCCAGGAGGGAAAGGAGGGACTTATTTGGACGCATTCTAAATAACGCCGCAAACCTGCTTCCAAAACCGCATTCACCCCATCCCCCAAACGTGGTATTTCACCACGCGATTTCCACTGAGGCCCTGCCGTCAATCCGGTGCCCCGTTGCCCAGGAATTTCCGCACGAAGGTCAGGCGGATGACGGAGTCGGGCAGGTACACCATCTCAAGGTCGAAACTGTTGAGCCCGCACTGGCCATACGTCTGCGGCCCCTCCAGGAATTCATCGAACGTGGACTCATGGATGTAGGCCTCGGAGTATCCTACTGCGTCGATCTGCTCGAGGATCCATCCGTGGCTGGCCACATTGATCACCTCCCAGCTGCACAGGGTCTCCTCGAACGGTGGGTAATGATTGAAGCCGGTCAACATGGCCGTCAGGTCGGCCGAGCCCACGATCAGGTCCGTGGGCCAATTCAGGTTGAGCGCATGCGCCCCGACATGCCCGTAGGCCGTCAGAAAGGTGATGAGCACCTCGACGTTGGCGTGGAAGACGGTTGATGCCACCCCGTCAACGGTCTTCTTCTTCTTGACCAGGAGATAGTTGTCTGCAGGCAGGCAATCACAGATCTGGACCCCCGCCATGGCGATGTCCGCCGTCTGGGCGTGCAGGGAACCCGCTCCCATGAAAAGGAGGCAAGTGGCGATGGTCAGGTAGCGCAACATCTGGCTTGGCGGACATTAATTTAGCCCGGAATGCGTTGGGCATAAGTACCGAAGGCAAAACCAACCGCACAAATGACGACACCCTTCTCCTCCTCCGTTGCTGGGAAATTCAATGCCATGGCGCTTTTGGCCATGTTGGCGTGCACCGGTCCCGTCACAGGACAGATGGCGGTACCCAGGGTGGAAAAAGCGGTGATGGTGGAGGATGAGAACCCATTGGATACCCTCCAGGATTTCGCGGGGACGCTCGGCCTCAACCTGAGCCAGACGGCCTTGGAGAACTGGGCCGGTGGTGGTGAGAGTTCGGTCGCGTTCACGGCCCTTTGCAACCTAAAGGAGACCCGCGAGAAGGGCCCGCGCAGCAGCGGATGGGGCCTCGATGCCGCCCTCGGCCTGCTCCGGCAACAGGGCGGGTGGCGCAAGACCGATGACCGGCTCATCCTCACCGGTCAATGGAACACGGCCATGCAGCACGCGCTGAAGGACGCCCGTCTTTCCCTTCTTGTCGACGCTCGGACGCAGTTCCTGCCCGGTTACGCGCTCGTGGATGGCCTGCCCGACCGCAACCAGCGGATTTCGGATTTCCTGTCCCCGGGCTATCTCGTCGCCGCTGCCGGACTTGCTCCCAAGGCAGGCAAGAAAAGCAAGTTGTTCATCGCCCCGTTCACCGGGAAGCTCACCGTGCTTCTGGATGACACCCTTGCGGCTGCCGGCGCCTTCGGTGTGGAGGCCGGCCAGCACACCCGCTTCGAACTCGGGGGGTACCTGCGGTGGAACATCTCCTTCGACCTGATGGAGAATGTCACCTGGACGCATCAGCTTGACCTTTTCTCCAACTACCTCAACCAGCCGGGCAACATCGACGTCAACTGGACGGGCCTGCTCGAGCTGAAGGTCAACGAGCTGCTGCGCACGACCATCAGCACCCACCTCATCTACGACGACGACGTGGTTCTCGAGAAGGACCCCGCCCGAACGGAAATCGTAGACGGAGTCGCCACGACCATTCCCGCGCGGATGGGACCGGGCACCCAATTCAAGGAAGTGCTCTCGATTGGGCTCTCCTACAAACTCTGACCTTCCGCCAGCTCTTCGATGCAGCTTCAGGTCGCCCGGAAAGTGTAATTTCGGCGCATGAAAATCATGGTTTTCCCCGGACAGGGGGCCCAGTTCCCCGGCATGGGGAAGGACATGTTCGACGCCCACGGCTTTGCGCGTGACCGCTACGCCGAAGCCAAGGACATCCTCGGATTCGACATTGCGGACGTCATGTTCAACGGCACCGATGAGGACCTGAAGCAGACCAAGGTGACCCAGCCCGCTATCTTCCTGCATTCCGTCATCCTGGCGGAAGGCATGGGGGCAGCCTTCGATCCGGCCTTCGTGGCCGGACACAGCCTCGGTGAATTCAGCGCATTGGTCGCGGCCGGTGGCCTCGGCTTTGCGGAAGGACTCCAGCTCGTCAGCGAACGTGCGCAAGCCATGCAGGCGGCCTGTGAAAGCACCCCTTCCACCATGGCGGCCATCCTCGGTCTTGAGGACAGCTTGGTCGAAACGGTCTGCAGTGAAACCGAGGGCATCGTCGTCGCGGCGAACTACAACTGCCCCGGACAACTCGTGATTTCGGGTGAGGTGCCCGCCATCGAGGCGGCCTGTGCGGCCCTGACCGAGGCTGGCGCACGTCGCGCCCTGGTGTTGCCTGTCGGCGGTGCGTTCCACTCGCCCTTGATGGAGCCGGCACGGGAGCGTTTGGCCGTGGCCCTCGAAGCTGCGGACATCCGGAGCCCCCGCTGCCCCATCGTACAAAACGTGAATGCCACCCCGGAAACCGATCCCGAGGTGATCCGCCAGAATTTGATTGCCCAGTTGACGGCCCCCGTGCGCTGGACGCAAACCATGGAGTGGTTCGTGGCCGAAGGCGTGAACGAAGTGGTGGAAGTGGGCCCGGGCAAGGTGCTCCAGGGCCTGTTCAAGAAGGTGGACCGCAGTTTGCCGACGGCGTCGGCCGTGGTCGCTTAAGCTTCGCCTTTCCGGCCCTCCACGTAGGAGAACAGGTTGGCGTAATCGGTCTCGATCGCGGCCAACCGCATCTTGAGGTCACGGTTCTCCACGGAAAGCCGGTCGCGGTCTGCACGCAGTTGCGCGATGGTGTGCTTGAGCGTGACGAAATCCCGAGCCAGCTCGCGGCGCTCATTGGCCAGATCGCCCATGGCAGGTCCTTCGATGTCCAGTGGCTCCGGACGACGGTCTGCCGCCTTGTTCGCGATGGTTCCCCCGATGGAACCGACTTCGATGGCCTCCTTGGTGGTCATGTCTTTAGTGCTCATGTGCTGAAGCTACGCGGCGACTTTCCCTGCAGGTCAAATTCCGCGTGCAGGTTATCAAGGAGCCGTTTTTGATGAACCGGGGCTTCAGGAGCGCCTCCCCTTCAGAAGGGGCGGAATCAGGGCAATTCCGGCGATGACGGAGCCCAGGGCGGCCATGTAGTACAATTCCGGTATTACCGAAACGTCCCCCAGAAACCGCATTCCAGAATAGACCGCACCCAGACCGATGCCGATTTCGAGGGCCATGAGCATGGTGCCGAGGGCAAGGGCGATCCGGCCCGGCTGGGCGAGGTCGGTGGTCCATGCGAAGACCGTAGGCATGTTGATCCCAATGCTCGCCCCGTAGATGAGGCCACCCAGGGAAGCCATCCACTTGTCCTCCGCTGTTCCCAACAGGAACATGCCGAGGGCCAGCAGCCACGTGCCCGCCAGCAACACGGGAATGCGTCCGTGCCGGTCGCTGAGCCGGCCGGCCACGAAGCGCATGGCGATGGAGCTCGCCACGATGATGGTGTTGAACGACCCTTTGTAGACGTACCCCAGGTGGTCCACGAAGTCCGGCGTGATGGTGAGGTAGACGCCGAAGGCGAGCGCTATGGGCAGGAGGACCAGCGCGGCGGGCCACGCCTGCGGGTCGATAAGGGGCCCCTTGAGCGGATTGAAGTCGGAACGCTTCACCGGCCGGGCCGTGGGCAGCGTTTCCTCCAGCGGCCAGGTGAGCAGAAGACTCGCCATGCCCAGCAGGGCCGAGGTGATGAACATCCAGTCGATGCCCCACTCCACGGTCAGCCAGCTGCCAAGGGCCGGGCCGGCCGCCATGCCCGCATTGCCTGCGACGCCGAGGTAGCCCAGCGCCTCCCCCCTGCGGCTCCGGGGGATGCGGTCGGTCAGCATGGCGCTGGTGCCCGGTGGGCGGAAACCGGTCGACAACCCATGGAAGAAGCGGAGGGCCATGAAGGCCGCGATGCTGGTGGCGACGAGGTAGCCGAACCCCGCCAGCGCGGTCACCGCCGATCCGACAAGCATGACCTTGCGCCGGCCCGCCTGGTCCGCAATGCGGCCGCTGAGGAAGCGCGAAAGGAAGGCCGCCAGGGTGAACATGCCAACGACGCCTCCGAGGTATTGCTGCCCGCCCATGGCCTCGAGGTGGGCCGGCAGTTCGGGCAGCAGCATGCCGAAGCTGGCCATGAAGAGGACGGTGCCGCCGCACAGAAGGAAAAAAGCCCGGTCGTATACGCGCTCCCCCGACTGGGGCAGCCCTGCGGTTTCCGCGGTTGGGACGGTGGTGGATCGGTTCATGTGCGGTTGGCTCCCGGGTCCATTCCACGGTCAGCGCTGCAAAGGAACCCCACAAGGGGTGCAGGATGTTTCCGATATCATGAAAAGGGGGCATCTTTCCTGTTCGATTCATGAAAACCAAGACCCCTCCCCGGTTGCCTGCCTATCCCAGCAAGGTGCTGCTCGCCTGGGCGGAGGCCATCATGGGCCATGAGCAGCTGCGCGACTGGCTCATGGGATCGGACTACCCCGAACTGGGGGTGTTCTGCCACGCCTTGCGCAACGAGCCGACCTCCCGGGCCTGGTTGCGGCACCACGGCCACCTGCACCTGATGGCGCTCATCGAAGGGGCGGAAGGTGAGGAGAAAGCAGTCAAATGGCTCCGCCACGAGGGCGGTGAGACCTTGGCCGACATGGCGCTCGCCGCCGACAACGACGAAGAGGCGCTGCGCCGCCTCATGACGGGCGACCCGGATTCCAAGGGCATCTGGGCGCAGATTGCCCTGCGCATGCAGCACGTCAAGAACGACATCGAGGAGGCCAACAACGACGTTCACCGCATCGACCCGAACTGAGGCATGCCCGTCAATACCGTCTTCAGCTGGTTCATCCGAAAGCGCCTGCACCAGATCGCCCTCTTCCGCCAGTATCCGCGCGAGGTGCAGGACGAGGTGCTGCGCCACCACATCGCTGCCGTGGCCAGAACGCGCTTCGGTCGGGAGCATGGTATTGACAAAGACACGTCACCCGAAGTCTATCGGCAGCAGGTGCCCATCCGGGACTACAATGCCCTCAAGCCTTGGATCGAGGCGGTGCGTGGCGGGGAGCCGGACGTGCTCTGGCCCGGCGACGTGCGGTGGCACGCCAAGTCCTCCGGAACCACCACGGACCGCAGCAAGTTCATCCCCGTGACGGAGGAAGCCCTCGAGCGGTGCCACTACAAGGGCGGCAAGGACCTGCTGGCGATGTACGTCGACGCCGTACCCAAGGCCCGCCTCTACGGGGGGCGCCACCTCATCGTGGGGGGCACCGGGCGCGCGGAGGAGGCCGACAATGGGGTGCTGACCGGTGACCTGAGCGCCATCATCATCAACAACCTTCCCTGGTGGTGCGAATGGCGGCGCACACCGGCGCGGTCCATTGCCCTGATGGCCTCATGGGAGGAGAAGATTGAACGGATGGCGGAGACGACCATCGACCAGGATGTCAGGATCATCGCCGGTGTCCCGAGCTGGACGCAGGTTCTGCTGGAACGCATCCTCGAGCGGTCGGGCAAGGACCACCTCGGGGAGGTCTGGCCCCATTTGCAACTGTACATGCACGGCGGGGTGGCGTTCGGACCCTACAGGGAAGCCTTCGACCGCATGATGCCGCCGGGCATCCACTACATCGAGACCTACAATGCCAGCGAGGGGTTCTTCGGCATTCAGGACCGGCTCGGCGCCGACGACATGCTGCTCATGTTGGACTACGGGATCCACTACGAGTTCCTGCCGTTCACGCCGGGCATGGACCTGGACGACATCGGCCATGCCGACACCCTCGGCCTCGACGCCGTAGAGACCGGATGTGATTACGCGCTGGTCATCTCCACAAACGGTGGATTGCACCGCTACCTGCTGGGCGACCTGGTGCGGTTCACGTCCCTTGCGCCCTTCCGCATCCGCGTGAGTGGCCGCACCCAATCCTACCTCAACCTTGCCGGTGAGGAACTCATGGTCGGGGATGCCAATGCCGCCATCGCGCAGACCGGGCGACAGTTCGGCATGGAGATCCGCGATTGGACCGCCTGTGCCAGGCCGGGTGCCACGGGGAGCATGGGGGGCGCCGTGGGGCGCCACGAGTGGGTCATCGAGCCCGGAAAGGCGGCCGCGGGATGGCCCGATACGGACCTGTTCGGCACCGCCCTCGACCGCAACCTGCGCAAGCTGAACTCCGACTACGACGCCAAGCGGACCGGCGGCCTCGTGCTGGAACCACCGCTTCTTTCCTGGGTGCCCACAGGGTCGTTCGAAAACCTGTTGAAACAGAAAGGAAAACTGGGTGGACAACACAAGGTGCCCCGCCTCTCCATGGACCCACGGTGGGTCGAGGAGGTTTGCGCCACACCCGCAGGTGCCACAGCCGGCAAAGGGGTCCCGCTCGCGTTGTAGAAAGGCGATGCGCCCCCTACCTTGCCCCTTCCAACCGCACGAACATGCACCTCGCGATCGCAGGAAACATTGGCTCCGGCAAGACCACCCTCACCCGTCTTCTGGCGCAGCACTACAAGATCACGCCGCACTACGAGAGCGTGGACGACAACCCCTACCTGAATGACTTCTACAAGGACATGCAGCGATGGTCGTTCAACCTGCAAATCCACTTCCTGACTTCCCGGTTCGGTCAGCTTCATGCGCTGAAATCCTCCGGGCACGATATGGTGCAGGACCGTACGATCTACGAGGACGCCTACATCTTCGCCCCCAACCTCCAGGCGATGGGTCTGATGACCTCGCGCGACCACGAGAACTTCCTCAAGTTGTTCGAACTGATGGAGCAATTCGTGACGCCGCCGGACCTGCTCATCTACCTGCGCAGCAGCGTGGGCAACCTCGTCGAGAAGATTCAGAAGCGCGGCCGGGAATATGAGGAGTCCATCCGCCTCGACTACCTGAACCGCCTCAATGAGCGCTATGAAGCCTGGATTTCCACATACACCAAGGGGAAGGTGCTGGTCATCAATGTGGACCACATGGACTTCGAGCACAATCCCGAAGAGCTCGGCGAAATCATCACCAAGGTCGACGCCGAGCTGAACGGCCTCTTCTGAGCACCGAATGGTCGGGCGTTGTTGATCCGGCATCCCCAAAATGAAAAACGGCCCTGCGGGGCCGTTTTTCATGGGTGAAGCAATGGCTGTTGGTCAGCTGTTCTTCCGCTTCGCCACATCCTCGACGAACACCATTTTCAGGTTGACCTCATCGGAAATCAGGTCGTCTCCAAGGTTGTCGAAAAAGGAGCCGCTGCCGTAGCGGACGTCGAAGTCTGCCCGGTTGAACACCATGTCAACGCTGGCGACCACCGGATCGGACGAACCGAAAGCGAGGGTGGCCGTGGCGGGCTTGGTGATGCCCTTGATGTTCAGCTTGCCATTGACGATGAGGTTGCCACGGGGGTCGACCCGCCCGGACTCGAATGTGAAGGCGGCCGTGGGGTGTTCCGAGACATTGAAGAAATCCTCTCCGCGCAGGTGCTGTCCCAGATTGCGCGCTGCCAGGCCTTCCACACTGGTTGCCTGGATGCCCGCCATCTCGACGACGACGTCACCGGACACCAACTGCCCTTGCTCGATGCTGAAGACACATGAACGCATCGGTACGGTGCCGGCCTCGAAGGCGCCCACCTTGGTTCCGCGCCATTGGATGGTGCTCACGGAGAGGTCCATGGTGTACTGCCCATCGCCGGGCATATTGGTCACGGCACTCACGCCGGTCACCTCCGCCGTGCCGCACTTGCGCAGGGCCTCGAGGAAGCGCACGTCGCGCTTGGATTCACGGCAGTAGCGTTGCTCGCCGCGGCTCAACCCCTTGGCGAAGCAATCGCAGGGGTCCTCCACCGCCACAGCGGCCACCTCCTCCACCCCGGCAGGGTTGTCCGTGGAAGGCGCTGGCGAGGCGGTCTGGACGGCACCGTCTGCTGCACTATCACCTGAGCAGCCCACCAGGACTGCGGAGAACAATGCAAGGCCGACGAGAGCGAAACTGGAAATCCTCATGCCTCCTGCCATTCTGCCACTGCAGCCACCGGTGCCGCTTCGGGAGCAGGGGCCTCGATGGAACCGTGCTCGTGACCGTCGTGGTCGCCACCACCATGGCCTCCGAGGATGGGGGCGATGACGAGACCGACAAGGCAGGTCAGCTTGATGAGGATGTTCATGGACGGGCCGGAGGTGTCCTTGAAGGGGTCACCCACCGTGTCGCCGGTCACGGCGGCCTTGTGGGCGTCGCTGCCCTTGAAGGTCATTTCGCCGTCGATCTCGACACCGGCCTCGAAGGACTTCTTGGCATTGTCCCAGGCACCGCCCGCATTGTTCTGGAAGATGGCCCAGAGCACACCGCTCACGGTCACACCCGCCATGTAGCCACCGAGGGTCTCGGCCGCCCAGGCGGGATCCGCACCGAACAGCAACGGCACAAGACCGATGATGAGCGGGAAGGCGATGGTCATGGCGCCCGGGAGCATCATCTCCTTGAGGGCGGCCTGCGTGCTGATGTCGACGCACTTGCCGTACTCCGGCGTACCGGTTCCCTCGAGGATGCCCGGGATTTCCTTGAACTGGCGGCGCACCTCCTGCACCATCTCCATGGCCGCCTTGCCGACGGAGTTCATGGCGAGGGCGGAGAAGACCACCGGAATCATACCGCCGATGAAGAGGGCGGCGAGGACGTTGGCCTTGAAGATGTTGATGCCGTCAATGCCGGTGAACTCCACGTAGGCAGCGAACAGGGCGAGGGCGGTCAGCGCCGCGGAGGCGATGGCGAAGCCCTTTCCGATGGCGGCCGTGGTGTTGCCCACGGAGTCGAGGATGTCCGTGCGCTCGCGCACCTCCTGGGGGAGTTCACTCATCTCGGCGATACCGCCCGCGTTGTCCGCGATCGGGCCGAAGGCGTCGATGGCCAACTGCATGGCGGTCGTCGCCATCATGGAACAGGCCGCGATGGCCACACCGTAGAAGCCGGCGAACTCGTAGCTGATGAAGATGGCCGCGGCGAAGAGCAGGATCGGTCCGAAGGTGGAGATCATGCCTGTGGCCAGGCCGGCGATGATGTTGGTGGCCGCACCGGTGGAGGACTTCTGGACGATGCCCAGGACCGGCTTCTTGCCGAGACCGGTGTAGTACTCGGTCATGTAAGAGATGGCCCCTCCCACGACAAGACCGACAATCACGCTGTAGAAGACGTTCATGCTGCCGAACGTGCGCGTGCCCTCCCCGAAGAAGTCCATCTGAAGGGTGTCGGGCAGCATCGTATCGATCAGGAAGTAGCAGGCGATGGCCGTCAGGATGATGGAGCCCCAGTTGCCCTTGTTGAGGGCGGCCTGCACATCCGCTTCCTTGGCATCGTCATTGACCCGGATGACCAGGGCGCCGAGAATGGAGAAGATGATGCCGAGGGCGGAGATGATCAGCGGCAGGAGGATGGTGGACATGCCACCGTAATTGTCGGTGATGCTGCCCCCCATGTCGTTGATGACGTAGTTGCCGAGCACCATGGCGGCGAGTACGGTCGCCACGTAGGAACCGAAGAGGTCGGCGCCCATGCCGGCCACGTCACCCACGTTGTCGCCCACGTTGTCGGCGATGGTGGCGGGATTGCGCGGGTCATCCTCGGGGATGCCGGCCTCCACCTTTCCGACGAGGTCGGCACCGACGTCCGCGGCCTTGGTGTAGATACCGCCACCCACACGGGCGAAGAGCGCAATGGATTCAGCACCGAGGGAGAAGCCTGCGAGGGCCTCGAGGATCATGGTCATGTTCTCCACGCCTGCCCAAACGCCACCGGCGAAGAAGTTGAGTAGGAAGATGAACAGGACACTCAGACCGAAGACGGCGAGTCCGGCGACACCGAGGCCCATGACCATGCCTCCGGTGAAGGAGACCTTCAAGGCTTTTGCGATTCCGGTCCGTGCAGCTTGCGTCGTGCGTACGTTGGCCTCGGTGGCGATGCGCATGCCGATGTTGCCTGCGAGGGCCGAGAACACCGCGCCAATGACGAAGGCGACCACAATGAACCAGTGTGTTGTCGGGACCAGCATGGACACCACCCCGAGGAGGGCTCCGGCGACCACAACGAAGACCGCGAGAATCCGGTACTCAGCGCTGAGGAAGGCCAACGCGCCTTCGTGGATGTGCTTGGCGATGGTGCTCATCTTCTCATCACCGGTGCTCTGCGAGCGGACCCAGCGGGATTGGATGAACATGTAAACGAGGCCGACAACGGCCAAGGCGGGCACGAGATAAAGGATCGTGTCTTGCATGGAACAGTGTTGATGCTGATCAGCTCAGCAGGTTGAGGTGTTTCGGGGCGCGAAGATAATGCGCGGAAAAATGCGGTGATTCAGGCTACGTAGCTGACTTCCTTGACGGTGCGCACGATGTCGCCCACCTGCGGCAAGGCCTCCTCGATGAGGGAGGTGGAGAAGGCGAACGGCGTGTCCGCCTGGCAGAGTCGGCGGATGGGCGCGTCGAGGTAATCGAAGGCGTGGCGCTGGATGCGGTAGCTGACCTCCGAGGCGATGGACGCCACGGGGAAGCTCTCCTCCACGATGACGAGGCGGCCGGTCTTCTTGACACTCTCCACAATGGTATCGAGGTCAAGCGGACGAATGGTGACGAGGTCAATGATCTCGGCCTCGATGCCCTCCTTGGCCAGCTCGTCGGCGGCGGCATGCACCGTCTTGAGGATCTTTCCGAAACTGACGATGGTGCAATCGGTGCCGGCGCGGCGCACGTTGGCCTTGCCGATGGGCACGAGAAATTCACCGTCGGGCACCTCCCCTTTGTCGCCGTACATCTTCTCCGACTCCATGATGAGGACCGGATCCTCGTCGCGTATGGCGGACTTAAGCAGACCCTTGGCTTCATAGGGCGTGAACGGCGTCACCACCTTCAGGCCTGGCATGCTGGCGTAAAGGCTCTCGTAGCTCTGGCTGTGCGTGGCAGCGAGCTGGCCGGCCTGCCCGTTCGGTCCGCGGAACACGATGGGGCAGCTGTACTGGCCACCGCTCATCTGGAGCATCTTCGACGCGTGGTTGATGATCTGGTCGCTCGCGAGCACGGCGAAGTTCCAGGTCATGAACTCCACGATGGGACGCAGGCCGTTCATGGCAGCACCCACCGCGATGGCGGAGAATCCCAGCTCGCTGATCGGGGTGTCGATCACGCGCTCGGGGCCGAACTCGTCGAGCATGCCCTTGGACGCTTTGTAGGCCCCATTGTACTCGGCCACTTCCTCCCCGAGGAGGAACACACGGTCGTCCCGGCGCATCTCTTCGCTCATCGCCTCGCAGACGGCTTCACGGAATTGAATCGTACGCATGCTTTCTGGTCTTGCTGCTTTAAGGGGCGCGAAGTTACGGCGTTAAAAGCATGTTGTCCCCCCATTGGATTAGGCAGGGCTTCCGGGGTTAACTTCGCGGTCTCAAACGGGGTTTCGACACCCCCCACCTTCAACGTTCAAGGCATGGATTTTCTCGTCTGCATCAGCAAGGCCCCGGACACCACGACGCGCATCGCGTTCACCGAGGGCGACACCCGCTTCAATGAGGAAGGGGTGCAGTTCATCGTCAACCCCTATGACGAATGGTACGCCCTGGTGCGGGCCCTCGAGCTGGTGGAAGCCGGAGGAGGCAAGGTGGTCATCGCCGCCGTCGGCGGTGCCGACTGCGACCCCATCCTGCGCAAGGCGCTCGCCATCGGCGCCCACGAGGCCGTTCGCATCGATGCCGCTCCAGAGGACGCCATGCAGGTCGCTGCGGAAATTGCAGCCTACGCCAAGGGACAGTCCTTCGACGCCATCCTGTGCGGCAAGGAGACCATCGACCACAACGGCAGCGCCGTGCCAGCCATGATCGCCGAGCACCTCGACGTGCCCTGCATCGCATTGTGCACCTCGCTCGAATACGAAGGTGGCAAGGCCATCATGACCCGTGAGACGGCCAACGGCATCGAAAAGGTGGGGGTCAATGGGCCCTTTGTCCTGTCCGCCGCCAAGGGCATGGCCGAGCAGCGCATCCCCAACATGCGCGGCATCATGGCGGCGCGCACCAAGCCGCTCAACGTTGTGCCGGCCTCCGGGGCTGCTGCAGGAACGCGCATCGAGCGCTTCGCCCTTCCGCCGGAGAAGGCCGGGGTCAAACTGGTCGATGCGGACAATCCGGCCGAGCTCGTTCGCCTTCTCCGCGAGGAAGCCAAAGTCATCTGAACCCACTCCGAAAGCAGCAAGACATGAAGTGCATCGCATTCATCCAGACGAAGGGAGGCCAAGCCACCAAGGCGGGCCTCGAAGCGGCGGGATTCGCCGCCGCCATCGGTGAGACGGTCGCCATCGTATCCGGCGAACTCAATGGGGACGGAGGCCTCGGCGCCGTGGGCGTCGGACGCGTCCTCCAGGGACCGGCCGATCTCGATGACGGTCAGCTCGGCCGCCTCGTGGCCGCAGCCGCTGATCAAGAAGGCGCGCAGGCCGTCGTCTGCGCCCAGGACCACCTCGGCAAGGCTGTGGCGGGCCGCGTCGCCGTCCGCCTGAATGCCGGTCTCATCGCCGGCGTCACCGCCGCCCCGAACGGCGACAGCTACACGCGCAATGTCTTCAGCGGCAAAGCCACCGCACAGGTGAAGGGCGCCACGGACCGCCTGGTCATCACCACCACCCCCAACGCCATCGGGATGCCCGAGGCCACCGGTGGAACTGCCGCCGTGGAAGCGTTCAACGCCGATCTTGGAGACCGGAAGGTCCAAGTGCTCGAAGCGGCAGCACCAAGCACCGGAGGACGCGCGCCGCTCCCGGAGGCCGAGCTTGTCGTTTCAGCCGGCCGCGGCCTCAAGGGCCCAGAGAACTGGGGGATCATCGAAGACCTCGCGGACGCCGTCGGGGCCACGACGGCATGCTCCCGTCCGGTATCGGACATCGGATGGCGTCCGCACCACGAGCACGTGGGACAGACTGGCATCGCCATCCGCCCCAATCTGTACATCGCCATCGGCATCTCCGGTGCCATCCAGCACCTGGCCGGCGTGAACGGATCCAAGGTGATTGTCGTAATCAACAAGGACCCCGAGGCCCCGTTCTTCAAAGCGGCCGACTACGGCATCGTGGGCGACGCCTTCGAGGTGGTACCGAAATTGACCGAAGCCTTCAAGGCACTCTGACCGAATCGCCTACCTTGGGTAAAGCCGCCGGCAAGCGAACATGAACAGATCCCAGCTCACGATATTCGATATCAGGCCCAGCGGCGCCACCACAGGTGCTTACAATCTGGTACTCGAAGAAATGGAGGGCCGTCGGAAACTGCCCATCGTCATCGGCATGCACGAAGCGCAGTCCATCGCCATCAAGATGGAAGGCATGACGCCCAGCCGACCCCTGACGCACGACCTGTTCAACAGCCTCTCGCTCGCCTACGACATCGAGCTGATCGAGGTGGTCATCTACGACCTGGTCGAGGGCATCTTCTTCGCCCGTCTCGTGTGCAGCCGGGACGGTGAGGAGCGCACCATCGACGCGCGAACCTCGGACGCCGTGGCGCTCGCAGTGCGTTTCGGTTGCGGCATCTTCTGCGAGGAGAAAGTCCTGCAGATGGCCGGCATAGCGCCGGAGGGTGAAGAAGAAATCAAGCCCATGCCGGAGGAGGATCCCGAAGATCCCTTCGGTCTGGAGGAGCACGTCGATCCGGGAGGAGACTTCGGCTCGCTTTCCATGGAGGATCTTCAAAAGGAGCTCGACCTCGCCATCGAAAAGGAGGACTACGAACGGGCCGGTCGGCTCCGGGACGAAATCGAAAGACGCAAAGCGGAATAATGCGCGCACTGCTCGGCATGGCCGTCCTGGCCGGCATCCTTTGGCTGTTTTCCACGCAGCGCAAGTCCATCGCCTGGCGCACCATCGGAGGCGCCCTGCTCCTGCAGTTCCTGCTGGCCATCCTCGTGCTGAAGGTGCCCGGTGTAAAGGACGCCTTCTCCTACGTGGCGGAGCTGTTCGTCGTGCTCATCGGCTACACTGACCGCGGTACCGATTTCCTGCTCGGCAGTTTCGGCATGGAGGGCAAGGTGGACGTGAGCCTCGAGAATTTCGCCTTCCGCCTGCTCCCCACCATCGTGTTCTTCAGTGCCTTCAGTGCCCTGTTGCATTTCGCCGGCGTGCTGCCCCTGTTCATCCGCGGATTCGCCTGGCTCATGCGCCGCACCCTCAAGCTGTCGGGTACGGAAAGCCTGGCGGTGGCCGGCAATGTGTTCCTCGGCCAGACGGAGAGCCCCCTGCTCATCCGCCCCTATCTCGAGAAGATGACCCGGTCCGAGCTGATGCTCGTGATGACCGGGGGTATGGCGACCATTGCCGGGTCCGTGTTCGCCACCTATGTCGCCTTCCTCGGCGGGGATGACCCGGCAGCCCAAGCCTATTTCGCCACCCACCTGCTGACGGCCTCGCTCATCTCCGCTCCTGCGGCCGTGGCTGCGGCCAAGCTGCTCGTACCGGAGACGGACATGCAAAGCGCCGGCAAGGTCGAGCTGGTGAAATCCGATGCGGCCAACTTCCTCGAAGCCATCACCAATGGCACGAGGGACGGCCTGGTCCTCGCGGCCAACGTGGGTGTGATGCTCCTCGTGTTCACCGCCCTCGTCTACATGTCGAATGACATCCTCGCCTGGGTCGGAAGCTGGACGGGACTGAACGACGCCATTGCGGCCGGCACGCGCTTCGACAGCCTGAGTATGGAGTTCCTTCTCGGCTACCTGGGAGCACCCCTCGCCTGGTTGGTGGGCGTCCCCATGCAGGATGCGGTACTGGTGGGCCAGCTGCTCGGTGAGAAGACGGTGATCAACGAATTCTACGCCTACGTGACCTTGATGAACATGAAGGAGGCAGGCGACTTCGTGAATGACCGCAGCGTCCTGATCGCGACGTACATCCTGTGCGGGTTCGCCAACTTCGCCTCCATCGGCATTCAGGTGGGTGGCATCGGTGTCCTCGCCCCTTCGCGGCGGGCGGAATTGGCCAAGCTGGGCTTCCGCGCCCTGCTCGGTGGAACGGTGGCTTGCATGCTGACCGCCTGCGTCGTCTCCATCCTCGCCTGATTCCCGGCTCAGCCGGTCGGCTCCCCGTATCTTTGCACCATGAAAGTGGGCATCATCATGGGCAGCAAGAGCGACCTGCCCGTCATGCGGCAAGCCGCCGAAATCCTCACCGAACTGGGTGTCGACCACGAAATGACGGTCGTGAGCGCCCACCGCACGCCTGACCGCATGGTCGAATACGCGCGTTCGGCGCGTGACCGCGGCATCGGGGCGATCGTCGCCGGAGCCGGTGGTGCGGCCCATCTGCCGGGCATGGTGGCCAGCCTGACCAGCCTGCCCGTCGTGGGTGTGCCGGTGAAGAGCAGCAACAGCATCGACGGTTGGGACAGCATCCTCAGCATCCTCCAAATGCCCGCCGGCATCCCGGTGGCGACCGTGGCCCTCGACGGCGGACGCAATGCAGGCCTGCTGGCAGCGCGTATCCTCGGGGCCGGCGATGGCACCCTGGCCCAGCGGCTCGACGCCTACGCGGCCAGCTTGCGCGACAAGGTCATGGACACCGTCGAAGACGTCGAGGACGCCGGAAACGCCATCGCCGGACGATGAGCCGCATACGTCCGACGCAGTCCTTCGACCCGGGGGTCCTCCCCGTCAAGGACCGTTACGGCCTCCTGGTCGGGACGGTGGCCCCTCGGCCCATCGCCCTCGCCAGTACGGTCGATGCCGAAGGCCGCCGCAACCTCGCGCCCTTCAGCTACTTCAACGTCTTCTCCATCGCGCCGCCCGTGATGGTGGTGGGGCCCACGCTCCGCGGCAGGGACGGCACGGTCAAGGACACCCTCGCCAATGCCCGTGCGACCGGCGAAATCGTGGTGAACCTCGTGGACCACGCGATGGTGGAGGGCGCCTCCCTGTCCAGCAGCGACTACCCTGCGGACGTGGATGAGTTCGCCAAAGCAGGCTTTACCCCGATCGACAGCGAAACGGTGAAGCCGGCCCGCGTCGGCGAAGCCCCGGTGTCCTTCGAATGCACCGTGACGCAAATCTTGGAACTGGGCGACGGTCCCGGGGCAGGGCACATGCTTGTGTGCGAGGTCAAGCGCGTCCACATTGCGGCGGACATCCTGGGTGAAGACGGCAAGGCGGACCCCCACAAGATCGACCTGGTGGGCCGCTGTGGTGGCAACTTCTACGTCCGGGCCTCGGGCGACGCCCTCTTCGAGATCTCCAAGCCGACCGGTGCCGGTCTCGGCGTGGGGGTGGATGCCCTTCCGCACGAGGTGCTGGACAGCGGGGCCTTGAGCGCCAATGAATGCGCTCGGCTCGGTTCGGCCGCGTCGGTTCCGGATGAGACCGAGGTCAACGAGCACAAGCTGATCGAACTGTCCGACCTCTTCATGGAGCACGAGGACGACCCCGCAGCCCTTGAGGCTGCGCTCTTTGCCGAGGCGCGACAGCGGCTTGAACAGGGCGATGTGGACGGGGCGTGGAAGACCTTGCTCGCGTACAATCCCGGTTGACGGTCGTAGGGGCGATATTCGCTTTATGAGTTATGAGATGAAAGGGACCGTCAAGCGTCTGTTCGACACTTGGAAGTCCGAAACGAGCGAGTT
>CALKUW010000317.1 GCA_937996585.1 uncultured Flavobacteriales bacterium | reverse complement strand
CTTTGGTGATGATGGCTTCCACGGCGTGGTCGCAGATCGAGACGGGCACCTGGCAGGACCACCCCAACCTGACCCGCTGCCAGGCTGTGGCCACGGCGCCGGGATCGCCCATCGTGCTCGTGGCGGGTGAGACGGGACTGTTCACCTTGGGGGTCGATGCTGCAGGGCGCAGTACGGGTGAAATCCAGCGGTTTTCCAAATCAACCGGCTTGAGTGGTGCGGACATCGTAGCGCTGGCGGTGGCGCCTGAATCAGGTTGGGCCATCGTGGGTTATGCCACGGGGGTTTTCGACCTCGTCAGCTTCGATGCGGATGGGACATTGGGCATGGTGACGACGGTGCGGGACCTGGCGGAGGCGGACCTTCCCGGCAACAAACGGCCCCGCGCCCTTGAAGTCGTGGGCGACCGACTCCTGATTTGCACGGACATCGGTGTCGTTGAATATGACCTTCAGGCATTGGAGGTTCGGGATACATGGAAACTGGAATCTGACGGGGAGCCCCTGTCCATCCAGGCGGCCACGCAGCGGGCGGGCCGCTGGTGGCTGGCGACTTCCGCAGGGTTGTGGTCAGCTCCGGTGAACGCCCCCTTTCCCGGCAACCCCGCGACCTGGGAGCGCGAGGCCGGACTGGAGCAATGGGGGGCTGAAGATCTCCGGGATGTCAAGGCCGGTGTGGACGGCCGCATGGCCATCCTCGAAGTCCGGGAAGGGGCGCCCGACCGGATCCTGGTCGGTGACCCGGACCTTGGCATCTGGGTGGACGCCGCGGAGAACCTGTCAGAGGAATTCAAGGAGCTGGCGACCGATGGGGTCAAGCTTTGGGCATCCACGCCCTTTGGCGTTTTGGAAATGGACGAAGCATGGGCGCCGCTCGAGCTGATCACGGAAGTGGGCTCCTTGTTCATGCAGCCCGGTGGTCTTGTGGCAGGTGGCGGTGGAGTTTGGATTGCCAACGGATTCGGCGGTTTGGTCTGGAAGACCGCTGAGGCTGTGGGTGCTGAATTTGATGGTCCTTATGCGCCCAATGGACCGCGTTCCAATGCGGCGTGGCGGATGGATGCCTGGAATGACCGTTTGTGGGTAGCCACCGGAGGCACGGAAGCCAGTGGTGTGCCCCTCTACAGGGCGGAGGGGTTCAGTGGGAGGAAGGGCACCTATTGGTGGTCTGTTCCACCGCCCGATGGTGAGGCGGGCGGGCCGGGTGTGCAGGACCCCATCGATGTCAGCATCGACCCGACCCGTCCCGAACGTTCGGCCTTCGGAAGTCTGGAGGAAGGCGTCGTTGAACTTGAAGGGCCTCAATTGCACCGGTATTGGAACCCCGGCAACAGTCCACTGGAGCTGAGTGTGCTTTGGGAGAGCCCGCGCTGCGTGGTGCCGACCCTGGATTTCGACAGGCAGGGCAACCTGTGGGTCTTGAACGAAGGGACGGAAGTGCCCCTCAAGATGCTCGATGCCGAGGGGACATGGCACACCTTTCCTTTGGATGGCCTGGGGGTCAACACCCGTTTCGCCCGGGTGCTGGCCACGCAGTCCGACCAGATTTGGGTTCTGCTGGCGGCGGGTGGTGGGATCATGGTCCTGTCGACCAATGGCACACCCGCTGACCCTTCCGACGACGATGTGCGCTACCTCGGCCAAAAGGAGGGAGAGGGTGGACTCCCGAGCCCCTTCGTGTACAGCATTGAAGAAGATCTGGACGGGGAAATCTGGATCGGCACATTGCAGGGTCCGGCCGTGTTCTATCAACCCCAAGCGCTTTTCGAGGGCGAAGGATTCGACGCACAGCAGATCCTGATTGAACAGGATGGCAATTTCCAGTTCCTGCTGGAGACCGAAATGGTTCAGGACATCGCATTGGATGGTGGAAACCGCAAGTGGATCGCCACCATCAACAGCGGTGTATTCCTTCTGAGCCCGGATGGCCGCGAACAGGTCGCCCATTTCACTGCGGCGAACAGTGGATTGCCCAGCAATGAGGTGTATGACATCGCCATCGACCAGGAGAGTGGCATGGTCTATTTCGCGACGCCCCAGGGGGTCACTTCGTACCGGGGTGATGCGACGAATTTCAGGACTGAATTGGATGGTGGGGGCTTGCGGGTTTTCCCGAACCCGTGGCGGTCGGAATACGCGCCGAATGTGACGATTGACGGACTGGCCTTCGGGTCGGAAATCCACGTCGTCGATGCCTCCGGTGCGCGGATTCGCAGGTTGGAAAGCGCCGGTGGGCGCGCTGTGTGGGACACCAATGACGACCTGGGACGTCCCGTGCCCGAGGGGGTGTATTTCCTGTTGGCGGGCGAGTCGGCCGGCAAGTCCGGTGCGTCCGGTAAAATGGTCATCTTGCGCTGATGAGGAATTGGATGCTACCCTGTCTGTTGGCGCTGTTTCTCGCGGAACCGTGCGTTCTGCATGCCCAAGACGACGCTCCTTGGTGGCGTCAACTCTTCAAGCAGTCTGCGCCGGAGACGGACCAGATTGAGGATACCCCCGAACAGGAACGACCCATGAATGTGAACGGTCAGGAAGCGGATATTCCCGGTCCTGCCGCCGGGTCATCGCCGAAGGATTCGAATGATGAAATGCCTATGGATGGCCTGAATTTCGACATGCGAGCAGGGACTGTGGCTTGGGGGATTCCGGATGCCATCGCAGGACTCGACAGTCTGGTGGTAGCGCCGGAGGAAATAAGAATTCCTGGATTTCGGGTGCAGCTGTTCATGGGCAGGTTGGATTCGGCACGCGCACTCCGCAGGGCCCTGGAGGAAGATCCATTGCCGGGCATGGCGGTTCACCTGTCTCCCTATCCACCGCTATTCGGTGTGCAGGTGGGGGACTTTCGCACCCCGTTGGCCGCGCACAGGGCCAAAGGAGTGCTCGCCAGGCGGTTTCCGGATGCCCTTGTCGTGCCGGCTGAATTGATGCCCGAGTCCGCATTTCCCGTGTCTGGTGATTGCACTCGAACCCCCTGATGGGGACTTGAACACTCCGATTGAAGATTATGCCCTCCTCGGCCTGTCCGGTCGCGCTTTGGGTTCTACATTTGCCCGCGAAAATCAAGCGGTAAATCATGTTCGGATTCGAGAGCGCCAATCGGGGTCTCTATCACATGGGACGATTCGCAGTCCTGGTGGCAGTGGCAATGATGGCGATGCCCGCAACCCTACAGGCGGGTATCTGGGATGAGGGAAACATAGAGAACGGTCAGGCGCTATTCAACGCCAACTGTGCTTCCTGTCACAAGGTCACCAATGAGGTTTTGGCGGCCCCCGGTCTGGCCGGAATCGCCGACCGCTGGGGCTCAAGCGAGGAAATCCTCGTCCAGTGGATTCAGAACCCGCAGGCCGCCGCCGCCACCGGAGATCCTTACGTCAAGTCACTCGTCGACCGCTACGTGGGTACATACGGCTGGATGACCGCCCAGGCTGTGAGTGCGGACGATGTCAAGGACATCATGGCGTATGTCCAGAACCCGCCTGATGTCGTGGCCAGCGCTGATACGGGTACGGATTGCCCCACCATCTACGACACGCTTGAAGAGGAGGAGGGTGCCAACGGCACCATCTGGTTCCTCATTCTCTTGACCTTGTTCCTGATCATCGCCTTGAGTGCCGCAACGGTGCGCAAGTCGCTGGAAAAGGCCGCCGAACTGGCTTCCGACAATGCCGATGCCCCCTACTCGGTCCGCCTGCGCGCCTGGGCTTGGGAGAACATCGCCTTTGTGAGCATCCTCGGCGTCTTCGTGGTCGCCTACCTCGTTGTCATCGGTTACCAGGCCCTGATGGGGGTTGGTGTCTACCAGGGATACACGCCTGACCAGCCGGTCAAGTTCATCCATAGCGTGCACGTATGCGAGAACGAGGTCGACTGCCAGTACTGCCACCACAGTGCCTACGAGTCCAAGCACGCGGGCATTCCCTCGACCAACGTCTGCATGAACTGCCACAAGGCGGTGAAGAAGGGCAGCCGCTACGGAGAGGTGGAGATTGGCAAGATCTATGCGGCCATCGGTTTCGACCCCGAATCCGGCACCTACCTCGACGGTGAGGGCCAGAACGGTTACCAGAGCCCGCAAGATGATTTCCAGGGCGAGCCCCTGAAGTGGAACAAGGTGCACAACCTGCCCGACCATGTGTTCTTCAGCCACCAGCAGCACGTTGTGGTGGGCGGATTGGAATGCCAGAACTGCCACGGTGACGTCGGCAAGTACACGGTGGGCCGCATCGCTCCGGTGGAAGAGATCAACGGTCTGGTGGATGACTTCCCCGGCCTCATTGAATTGTCCAAGCCCACCCTCACGATGGGCTGGTGCATCGAGTGCCACAACAAGGCGGAAATCAGCTTTGCCTCCTCGGGCTATTACGAGGAGATGCACGACCGCCTCAAGGACGACCTCCGCGGCAACGAGGAACTGCGCCGCTATATGGAAGACGAAAAGACGACGGTCAAGGAACTCGGAGGATGGGAATGCTCCAAGTGCCACTATTGATCATCTGAACGCAAATCGAGATCTGCCCCATGGCTGACAACAAGATTTACTGGTCCGGACTCGAAGAGTTGGACCGCACCCCCGAGTTCGAGCGGATTGAATCCCAGGAGTTCGCCGCCGAGCGCCCGGTCGATCAATTCCTTGCGGACGACCGCCTGCAGCGCGCCAACACCGGCCGCCGCGACTTCCTCAAGTTCATGGGCTTCTCCGTGACCGCCGCCACGCTCGCTGCCTGCGAGACGCCGGTGGTCAAGTCGATTCCCTACACGAACAAGCCTGAGGAGATCACCCCGGGTGTGGCGAACTATTACGCCTCCACCTATTACGACGGTCACGATTACGTGGACGTGCTGGTGAAGACCCGTGAGGGCCGTCCGATTTTCGTGAAGAGCAACACCGAGACGGGCTACGGTCGGGTCAATGCCCGGGTCAATGCTTCCGTCCTTGGATTGTACGATTCCGCCCGCCTGCAGGCGCCCCAACTGAACGGTGAGGCCACCGATTGGGCCACCCTCGATGGTGCCGTCCAGAAGGGCCTGTCCGGTGCCGGTCGCAAGGTGTTGCTTACCGGTACGGTCATGAGCCCCAGCCAGCAGCGCGCCATCGCGGCCCTTTCCGATGCCGCAGGTGTCGAGCACATCCAATGCGACGCCGTGAGCTACGGCGCGGTCGTGGCCGCTGCCGAAAAAGACTTTGGTCGCCGGTCCTTCCCGTCCTACAATTTTGCCGAGGCCAAGGCGGTGGTGTCCTTGAATGCCGATTTCCTCGGCACTTGGGGCGATACTGTCTGGTACACGGCTGAGTGGGCCAAGACCCGCCGCCCGGAGGACGGTGCCATGAGTGTGTTGCACGCTTTCGAGAGCGGCATGAGCCTCACCGGTTCCAATGCCGACAAGCGCACGCGGGTCAAGCCCTCACAACAGGGCAACGTGGCCGCCGCGCTTCTGAACGAAATCAATGGACAAGGCCATGTGGCCGGTTTGGACGAGGGTGTGCTCGCAGCTGTCAAGTCGGCCGCAGCGGACCTCAAGTCCGCCGGTGCCAATGGACTCGTGGTTTCCGGCGACAACGATGTGGCCACCCAGTGCATCGTCAATGCCATCAATGTGGCGCTTGGTGCACTTGGCACAACGTTCGACATCAACGAAAAGGCTTCCCTGTACCAGGGCGATGACGCTGCTTACGCCGAACTCGTGAAGGACATGCAGGCGGGCAAGGTCTCTGCCCTCATCGTGGACGGGGTGAACCCGGCCTACCACGGTGCGGATGCCGCGGCTTTCAAGGCAGGCCTCGAAAAGGTGGCCTTCAGCGTGTCGACTGCCCTCTATGCCGACGAGACCGCGAGTCGTTGTACCGCCATTGCGCCGAACCACCATTGGCTCGAGGCCTGGAACGACCTGCAGATCGATCCGGAGCGCATCGACATCGCCCAGCCGACCATACAGCCGCTTTACGGTACGCGCCACGCGACCGAGAGCCTCGCAGCTTGGGCCGGTCAGGCCACGGATGCCTACACCTTCATCCGCCAGACGCACAATGCGGCCTACACGGCGGATGCGATGTACACGGACCAGGATTGGAATACGGGTGTGCACAATGGCTTCCTTGCCGTCGCAGCCCCGGAGAAGGTCGCGCCGACCTACAATGGCGTTGCGCTCGCCGGAGCCCTGTCCGAAGTGAAGTCCCGCAAGGGTGGCAACTTCGAACTGGCCCTGTACCGCAAGACTGCCATGGGCGATGGCCAGCAGGCCGCGAACCCCATGTTGCAGGAGACGCCGGACCCCATCACGAAGACGACCTGGGACAACTATGTGACCATGGCGCGTCCGGACATGGAGGCCATGGGACTCAACACCTACATCGCGCAGGAGGACCCCGCCTCCGT
>CALKUW010000316.1 GCA_937996585.1 uncultured Flavobacteriales bacterium | reverse complement strand
CGCCCCCGGGTAGGTATGTCCATGCCCTCCGGTGCCGATGAACGGATCCACCGCCTTGTGCAACGCCATTTCCCCGGGGGCGCACCCCTGTATCATCACGGCCACCATGCACAGGGCGGGCACCACGGGAATCGTCTGACTGAACTTCATTCCTTGGGTTTCATCAATTGGTCGGGACTCCGCACCCCGGAAGGAAACATGGCCCCTTCGCCAGGCTTCTTGCAGACCAGGCATTTGAGCCGGTCGTGGAATCCGAAATGCTGAATGGACGGCGCCGGGGGATTCAGGATGCTGTCCAGCGCCATTTGGTCCCAAGGCGACAGGAAGCCTGCGATGAACGCATTCCGGTCATCCTTGACCGCCCGAAGCTCTTTTCGGTAGGCCCCGACCAACACGAGCACTTCGGCCTCGGGCATGGATGCCCGCTCAACAGAGTCGATTGACGCCCGCAGACCGCGCGTTTTGTCCGCAGCCGCGTGAAATGCACCGGTCCAGATCCGCTCGACGGAGGGAAGAGGGGTGAATTTGTCAATCAAGGACGACAACATCCGGCTTTCCGCTCCTGACAAACCATCATCGGTTTGCGCCATGACCGGATGCCCCAACCCCATCATCAGAATGGCGAGCCATTGTGAAGCTGTGACACGAGAAAAACAGGCACATCGGCGCATGGACCGCAAATTACCATCAAGGGCGGGGCTTTCCTCCCAAGAGCCATTCCACGGCTGCAGCGCGATGTACAGACAAAGCAGGGCCGTTCCAGGCTGCGTCCAATTCGTATTCCACCAACCCGGTAACGTCAAGGCGCGTTTCGCGGGTCGGCACCTCCACAATCCAACCCGAACCCGGCAGCACCAATGGCTGCGGCGACCCGGAGCAACCCTGTGGCACTCCGAGCGGGGCGCAACCGAACAATGCTGCCCGGTCTGCACCGACGAGGGCATCGGCCAAGAGGAGGGAGGCACTGAAGCTCAATCCGTCCACCAACACCGCCAAGCGGACATCCTCATCCGTTGAAAGCGCCGCAACGGGCATGTCCGGAACATCCTCCCATGGCGCATCGCCTGCGGCATCCCAATCGCGCTCCATTTCTGCAGGCCAATCCATCGGGTCGAGAAAACAGGACAACACGGCGTGCCTCCTGCTGCGGAACCCACCCAGGTTTCCGCTCAAATCCAGCAGCACGGGCAATCCGGATCGGCGAACCTGACGCCACCGTTTCCTGACGGCTTTCCGGAACGCCTGTTCCGAACCTTCACCGAAACTCCTGATGGCCCATTCCACATGCCCTTCCTTAACTAGGACGCGCATCCCGGACTCGAAATCAACTTGAACGTCTGCCGACCTGGACTTCTCACCAATGTCGTTCGCATCCGAATTCAACTCCGGACATCCGCCCAGCGGACCAATCCACGACCATGTCCTGCGCAACCAGGCCAACCGGGCTGTTGACGGCAACCCCAAGCCGGGGCCCATTCCCGACCACGGCCCGTTCACATCGAGCAATGCGGCAGATGAAGGGGCCGCACCTGAACACGGCGTCAGCCCCTGTCCGTCAAAGCGGACCCTGAGGTGCGCATCGCCTGCGGACCGAACCCAACGGTGCACGGCAAGCCCCCACTCCAGCCTGTCTGTCGGCTCCGGCTCCAGCAGCAATGCCAACAAGGCATCGCGGGCCTGCAGCCCTTCAATGGAAGCGATCATGGCATCCATTCGACCGTGCAACAAGCTGTCCAAGCATTCCAGGTCACGCTGTTTTGCTTCCGGCCCGACCACAACTTGCCCGTGGGCAGGCACCGCAGTCCAGCACATGAAGACGGCAACCCACCACTGGGTCCGCATCCGGAAATGAAAGGAGCTGGACAGACTCACGGTGCTTCAACAGGCCGGTTGGCCACCATGGTCAGGATCGTAGCAATGGCGACGGTCTCGCCGGTTTCATCCGTCACATCCACCTTGAATTTCACGATGCCCTTGAGCACGTCATCCTCGCTGCGCTTTTCCTGCTGGATCTTCTCCTCCACGGTCAACTGCACACCGATGGTCATACCGGGGTAGACAGGCTTGGTGAATCGGCAGAACTCCAGGCCGTAGTTCAGGAGTACCGGCCCTTTGTGGGGCTCCACGAACATGCCTGCTGCTTTGGAAAGCACCCAGTATCCGTGGGCGACCCGGCCTTCGAAAATGGTGCCATCCAAGGCCGTCTCGTCCACGTGGGCATAAAAGTGGTCGCCACTCACATTGGCGAAATTGACGATATCCGCTTCAGTGACCGTGTGGCGGTGGGTGGTGAAGGTCATGCCGACTTCCTGATCCTCGAAGTACAACCGGAAGGGGTGAACTGGCGATTCCGGCCGGGCTGCTCCCGGTTGATGGCGGGCCGTGATGGCCGTAATCGTATCAGGGTGCCCTTGAATGGCGGTGCGTTGCAGGTAATGGCCCAATCCACGCAATCCTCCCATTTCCTCTCCACCACCTGCGCGACCGGGTCCCCCGTGCACCAATTGGGGCATGGGGCTACCATGGCCTGTGCTCTCCTTGGCACAAGCAGCATCCAGTACGAGTATGCGCCCGTGGTGGGTCGCAGCCTCGACAACGAATTGGCGGGCCGCAGCCGGGTCTGCAGTCACGATGCTGCAGCAGAGGGACCCCTTGCCCATGTGGGTCATGGCGATGGCGTCGTCCAGGTTGTCGTAGGGAAGCAGACTGGACACAGGACCAAATGGCTCCACCGCATGGACCTTCTCAGCCTCCATTGGACGGTCATGGGTAAACAGACGCGGCGCGTAGAAAGCACCGGAAGTCCAGTCGCCCCCCACCAACTCATTGGATTCCATGGACAGAAGGAGGTCGGCTTCCTGAGCAAGTTCAGCGACGGCCATCTCCACTTCCCGGCGTTGTTCCAGGCCAGCCAATGCCCCCATGCGCACCTGCTCCAGCGCGGGATTGCCCATTTGAACCTTGTCCAATTGCCCTTTGAGGGCATCCCTGACCGCCTCGAGGTGGGCAGCAGGCACCATCGCCCGGCGCACCGCAGTGCACCGCTGACCGCATTTGATGGTCATCTCCTTGCGCAGCTCTTTGACGAACAGGTCAAACTCTGCCGTGCCCGGCGCAGCATCGGGCCC
>CALKUW010000315.1 GCA_937996585.1 uncultured Flavobacteriales bacterium | reverse complement strand
GAGCTACCTGCACCTGGCCGAGCAGAATGCGGAGCTCGCCCGTGAAAATGCCGAGTTGCGCTCCCGCCTGCTGTCCATGGACATGGTGACCGGTTGGCAGGAAGACACCCTGCGCGGCTGGACCGTACTCAGCGGCGACCTAATCAAAGGGCCGGACGGTCTGCCCTTCTCCTATGCCCTCGCCCGGCCCGGCGCCGATCAGGGCGTCAAACCCGGAATGGGCGTGCTCTCCGGCGGAGCTGCATTCGGCACCGTCGAAGATGTAGGGGACGCCCACAGCCGCATCCTGACCCTACTGCACGGCGCTGCGGCCTGGAGCTGCCGCATCGGGCGCGATGGACCAGTAGCCTCCCTTGCCTGGGATGGGGCCGACATGAACACCCTCGAACTCAAGGATGTCCCCCGCCACGTCATGACCGGACCCGGGGACTCCATCTTCACATCGGGATACGACCTGCGGTTCCCCCCGGACATCCTGATGGGAACGGTACTGTCGACCGACCGCGAATCCGGTTCGGACTTCATCGGGGTCAAGGTCACTCCGGCGGTCCCCTTCACCTCGGCCCGGCACATCGAATTCATCCGCAGCGTGAACGACTCCGAACGGGTCGAGCTCACCCAGCCGCCGCCCATGCCATGATGGTCCTGCGCATCATACTGCTCGTGGCACTGCAGGCACTCCTGCTCCGCGATGTGGCGCCTTTCGGGGAGTGGACCCGGCCCCAGTGGGCATTGTGGGCCCTGCTCCTCGTGCCCCTGCAGGCCAGCCCATTCGTCAAACTCATCGCCGGCTTCGCCATGGGAACCGCGCTCGACATCGCCCTCGGCACCTACGGCCAGCACATGGTGGCGGGCACCCTGCTGGGTGGTTTCCTGCCCACCATACAACAGGCCCTGGCCCCGCGGGAAGGCTATGAAGTGACCGACCAACCCACCCTGCGCGACCTCGGGGCCTCGTGGTTGGTGGGTTACCTCCTGATCTCAAGCCTGGTCTACCACCTGGCCCTGCTCGTGGTTGCCAATTGGTACTGGCATCTGATGGCCGCGGCCCTGTTGCCGAGCCTGACGAGCGCCCTGTTCACCACCCTCTGCTGCATGCTGCTGCACATGATGGTCTACGCCCCGGAACGCAGAAAATCGGGCCTCTGATGGATCCGCGTTTCCGCACGGTCGTCCTGCTCCTTCTCTTCTTCACGGGTGCCTTCATGCTGCGTCTGGTCGGATTGCAGGTGCTCCAACCCGAGTGGAAGCAGAAAGCCATGGCCCTGACGAGCGACCGGCAATCCATCCCACCCAGCCGCGGGCTGCTGTTCGACCGCCACGGCACCCTGCTCGTCGGGTCGCGCGCCGTGCACGACCTCATGGTGCTACCACGCATGCTGCCCGACAACCTGGATTCCACGCTCGCCGAGACCGCAGCGTGGGCAGGCATGACCGTTGAGGACCTCGAAGCGGCCCTGACCAAAGCGAAACGGTACAGCCGATACAAGACCTCGAGGGTGCGCAAGGGCGTCGAACCGGAGGAACACGCGCGCATGGCGGCGCAATTGCAATACCATCCGGGATTCTCGTTCCGCACGCGACCGGTCCGCTCCCACCTGCACGGCGTGGCGGGTCACCTCATCGGGGAGTACGCCGAAGCCAATGCGGACGACCTGGCCGGGGACCCCTTCTACCGCCTCGGTGACCACATCGGCCGGACCGGACTCGAAAAGGTATACGAGCTGGAATTGCGGGGCATCAAGGGCCGCGCGTCCGTCATGGTGGATGCGCGCAACCGGGTGCGCGATGCCGAGCGCGCCGCCGCGGAGAACCGCCCCGCCGAGGCCGGACAGGACCTGCAGCTCACCCTTGATCTGCGCCTGCAACAGCTGGCAGAACAGCTCATGGCGGGAAAGAAGGGCAGTGTGGTCGCCATCGAGCCTGCAACCGGCGAAGTCCTCGCCATGGTGTCCGCACCGCATTTCGACCCCAACCTTCTGGTCGGTGCCGCCCGGGGCGAACATTACGGGCGGCTGGTCAACGACCCCGACAAACCCCTCTTCAATCGGGCCATCAAGGCCACCTACCGGCCCGGATCCATCTGGAAGATGGTCCAGGGACTCGTGGCCCTGCAGGCGGACCAGATCGGTCCGTATACCCGGTTCGATTGCGACCGGACCATCATCGGCTGCCACGGTCCGCACACGCGGGACAACCTGCGCGATGCCATCGTCCATAGCTGCAATCCCTATTTCTACCGGGTCATGCAACGCGTGGTCGGCGCCGCGGAAGGAGACAACCGGTTCGAACGCGCAGCAAGGGGTCTCGACGATTGGCGGGAGCGGGTGCAGGCTTTCGGCTTCGGCACCAGACTGGGTGGTCGCCTCCCCGGCACCTCCTCCGGCAACATCCCGGACAGCCGTTACTACGACAAGGTCTACGGCAGCCGGCGCTGGGATTTCGGCACCATCTATTCCATCGCCATCGGCGAAGGGGAGCTGCTCACCACGCCCTTGCAGATGGCCAACCTCGCTGCGACCCTGGCCAACCGGGGCTGGTACCGAATGCCCCACTTCATCCGTTCCGTCGGCAATTCCGGGAAACCATCGGGATTGGGTATCCGCCAGGAAACCGGGGTGGAACCCATGCATTTCGAGCCGGTCATCCAGGCCATGCGGCGGGTGGTGGAGGACCCTTCAGGAACGGGCCGCAGGGCGCGCATCGACGGCATCGCCGTCTGCGGCAAGACCGGCACCGTGCAGGACGAACCCCGGAAGGACCATTCGGTCTTCATGGCCTTCGCCCCCCAGGAGGATCCCCAGATCGCCCTCAGCGTCTACGTGGAGAATTCCGGCTTCGGAGGAGAATGGGCCGCCCCCATAGCCGCCCTCCTCATCGAACAGTACCTCACGGGGTCCATTGCGAACACGCGCAGGCTGCGACGCATCCTGGAAGCGGATCTGTCCGACCCATATCCTGAACCACAGGCTGCAGGCACCCCATGACGCGGAATTCGGACATACTGCGCAACATCGATGGCCTGACCATCTTGCTTTTCCTGCTGCTCGCCGGCATCGGATGGGTCAATCTCATCTCCGCCGCCACCGGCCCCGATGGCCCGGTGGAATGGGGTATGGGCACCCTGCACGGCAAACAGGGGCTGTGGTTGGTGGTGAGCCTGGTCCTCGGTTTCCTCGTACTGCAGGTCGAAGGCACCTTCTTCATCCGGACAGCCTGGCTCAATTACGGCATCACGCTCCTGCTCTGTGCCCTTGTGCTCGTCGTCGGCCGCAAGGTGGGTGGGGCGCGGTCGTGGTTCGGTGTCGGCGGATTCGGCATACAGCCCTCCGAATTCGCCAAACTGGGCGCCACCATGGCCCTGGCGTGGTACTGTTCCAAGGAAGGGGGGCTGAAGGCGTTCGGACAGCGCATCCGCGCCGCGGTGATCGTGGGCATCCCGGCGGGCCTCATCCTCCTCCAACCTGATGCCGGAACGGTGCTGGTCTTCCTGGGATTCGTCTTCGCGATGTACCGGGAGGGCCTGAGCGGGGCCGTCCTCATCGTCGGCTTTGCCGCTGTGGTCATGGCCGTGCTGACCATCCTGTCCGGAGCGGGCACCCTGGAATATCCGCTGTTTGGAGAGGCGAATGGCATCTACAGATTCTGGCTGTTGTTCATCGCCCTGGGCGCCGGTGTCATCGCCATCCTGCGCAACGCCACGCTGCCCCGGTACCGCGCCCGGGTCACGGCGCGCGCCATTGCCTCGGTGTTGGCTGCCTTGCTGTTCTCCGTCGCGATGCACCTCGCCCTCGAGGAAGTGCTCAAACCCCACCAGCGCGAGCGCATACAGGTGCTCTTCGGACTCGAAGTGGACAACCCGGATGCCGACTACAACATTCGCCACGCCAAGACCGCCATCGGATCTGGAGGATGGACGGGCATGGGCTGGCGCGAAGGTCCGATGACGGGATACGGCTTCGTCCCCGAGCAGGAGACCGACTTCATCTTCTGCGTCTGGGCCGAGGAACGCGGCCTCGTCGGTGCGGTCCTCTTCCTGCTGTTGTTCGCGGGTTTCATCCTGCGCATCCTTTTTCTCGCGGAACGACAACGCAGCCAATTCACAAGGGTCTATGCATACGGAGTAGGCGGCATCCTCTTCATGCACATGCTGATCAACGTGGGCATGGTGCTGGGGCTGGCCCCCGTCATCGGTATCCCCCTCCCCTTCATGAGCTATGGCGGATCCAGCTTCATGGCCTTCTCCCTGATGATCGCCATCCTGCTCCGGCTCGACGCCGAACGCTTCAGCGTCCTTCGGTAAATTTTTTGTCTCCCAGTATTTTGATGGGAATAATGTGTATCTTTAAGTCATGCTGAATATGGCCTTCTGTTGTTGCTGTGGTTGTTGCGCACCCCCGGGAGTGTGATGTCGTGTGCAATGCAGCAGGCCCTTCAGCCGTTCGACGCCCTCCCACA
>CALKUW010000314.1 GCA_937996585.1 uncultured Flavobacteriales bacterium | reverse complement strand
CTGTCCGTCTTCGTGAAGCTCTGATCCAGGAACCCGAATTCACCCAATAGACAGCACGACCATGAAGCGAATCCTACTCCTCGCCATGCTGCTCGCCGGGTGCGGGTTGTTCACCGAAGAGGTGTCCGCCCAGGCGGTCCTCGGACGCCACGCCATCACCTCCGGTTTCCACACCGGTACCGATGGCAGCGTCGACCTCGACGGCACGATCGGCCAGACCTTCACGGGTACGGCCAGCATCCCCGGACAGTACCTCACGCAGGGCTTCCACCAGCCGGACAACAATACCCCCTGTCCCGGAGACGTCAATGGCGACGGCCTGGTCTCCACCACGGACATCCTCGATGTGCTCGGATTCTACGGGTGCCTCTCGGACTGTGGGGATTACGATACCAACGGAGACGGCGTAGTCGGTGCACCCGACCTGCTCTACATCCTCGGTTACTACGGTCAGATCTGCGAATGACATGACCGCACGACTTTTCAGTTGAACATTTGGTTTGGTTCAATGAAGGAGGGCATTCCCAACGGGGTTTGCCCTCCACCTTTTTTGTGCACCTTGGTTCCATGGAAAGCGGACCTTCCCAAGAGCCGACGATGCGCGGCGAGCAATCGGTGGATGCCGCCCTGCTGACCGTGGTGCTCGCGCTGTTTACGGCCTCTGCCTTCGGCTTGACCGAATTGCCCGGCGGGGCCACTTCCTGGGAACCCAAGGAATGGAAGGGCGTGCACGATGCGGCAAAGGCCCTGATTCTGCCCCTGCTCGCGCTGCGGCTTGGTTTGGCCCTCAGTGGAAGGGAAAATGCGGACCTCACCCTGCGGAACCGGGTATGGGCGGCCATGTCGCTCTGCTGGGTCGGCGACATCGCCCTTACGTTTTCCGGGGATACCGCCTTCCTCATCGGCCTGGTCAGTTTCCTGCTGGGCCACCTCATGTTCATCATGGCCTACCGCCACATGTTTGTCTCCGGTTGGGGTCAGTCGCGCGGGCTGTTCCATGGCATTGCGGGCGGCTTTCTGTTCGTTGTTGCCGCCACGGTGGCCCGCACCCTCTGGGAGCCGGCAGGCGACCTCGGGCCGGCCGTTGCGGTCTATGCTTTCGTCATCTACGCCATGGCCTATCTCAGTTGGATGGTCGCCAATGGGCCAGGAGTGTGGATCCTGCGACTGGGGACCACGGCCTTCATGGCCAGCGACATCATCCTCGCTTTCGGGCGGTTCGGGGAGGCGCCCATTGCCCACGGTCATTTCTGGGTCATCGGAACGTACATCATCGCCCAATGGGCGCTGAGCATCGGGTTCAGCCGGGTCGCTTCGAGCCGAGGAGCCACCCATCCGTGAGGACGAGGCCAACGGCCAGCAACAAGTGAAGGGGCTGGGCGGCGGCCGGCATACCCAGCATACCGAAGGCCAGTCCTGTGGCGAATTGTGCGGCGAGCAGTGCCATGACGGTCCACTCCCATCGTGTGGGCCGGCCCTGTCGGATGCCGGGCCACAGCCAGGCGAGGTGAATGGCAAGTACGGCCCAGAATGCGGTCCGGTGGCCCTTCCACCAGGCGGGCAGAAGGTCAAGCCATTCCGTGCGGGCCACGCCTTCGTGAACGAGGTGGTCCACCGCTTCCCTCACCTGCGTGCCGAATACGAGTTGTGCGACCGTGAGGATGGCGGCAGTCCAGATCCAGCGTCGGGAATGGGTGTTCACCGTGGGCGCGGTGGCGCCGGCGGCCCGGAGGGCAGCCAGTTGCAGGCCGAGGATGGCCAGGGCGCCGAGCATGTGCAGCGTGATGGAACCGGGAATCAGGTTGCCGTCCACGACTTTCTTGCCGAGCCAAGCCACGAATCCGAGGGCGAGGAGCGCTCCGACGGCGGGCAGCAGGGGCTTCCACCAGCGGTGGCGGATTCCGGCAACCAGGGACAGGCCGACGAGCAGCAGGGCGGGCAGGCCGGCGAACGCGCCCAGCAGGCGGTTGATGAACTCCACCCACGTGTGGAACGGATTGAAATGGGCGTAGTCGTGACGGGTGTAATGCTGCCACAGGCCCGTGGCCCGGTCTGCCTCGAAGGAGGTCCCTGAGCGGTGGTCTGCGGGTGCGATCCACAGGGAATCCGATTCGAGGATCATCCGACCGGACGCGTAGTCCTCATCGGGTTGCCAGCGCACCTGGGCCTCTTCAGTGGGCGGGATGGTGAGTCCGAAACATTTCGGCCAGTCCGGACAGCCCATGCCGGACCCGGTCATGCGGACGACGCTGCCGGCGAGGACGACAAGAAAGGCGGAAACGAATGCGGTGCGGGCGGTGCGCCGAATCCAGCGGGCCAGGCGCGGTTCGTCCTGCACGGTCAGCGGCGGGTTTCGGGCGCGTAGTGGATGACTTCCGCGGCTTCCACGGAGTAGAGCCCGTCGCCGATCTGCTGAACAGTGGAGATGAGCTCCTCGGCCTGCACAAGCTCGGGGTCGAAGCTGATGTAGGCGGTGTCCACCTTTCGATCCGCTGCGAAGTCGATGTCGGCGCGGGCCACGCCCTGCACGTCGTACAGTTCCTTGCGGACCTTGGACACACAGGCGATCTCGCACATCATGCCGGAGATGGCGAGCTGCGCCACGGTTTCTTCCGTGCTACCGGCCCTGTCCACATGGACGATGTTCACCGGGCATTGGCCGCAGCCTCCCCAAACGGTGGCACCAATCACCATGGCCCACAGGGTAGGACTGTTCAAGGGTTGAAGCAATGAAGTCTGTTGGAACGGCATGTCCGACGAAATTCGCCTCCAAATTTACCGTCCCCCTTCCAACATGCAGGGACAAGGGCTGTTAACAAGCGCGATGACCGAACCAACTTCCCGATCCGGTGCCTGGCCCTATGTGGTCTT
>CALKUW010000313.1 GCA_937996585.1 uncultured Flavobacteriales bacterium | reverse complement strand
GTGGCCATGCAGGGCCGGAATCAGTCGATGAGCGTCGCGGCCAAACCTTCTGCGGTGGCCTTCACGTTCGAGGTCGGGTAGTCCTCCGTGATGCGGTCCAGTTTCTTCTTGGCGGCACCATTGTCGCCCAGCTCGAGGTCGACGAGGGCCCCTTTGTAGAGCGCGATCGGGGTGAGGTAATCTTCACCGATGGAACCGGTTCCCGCACTGGCTGCCTTGCCGAAGGCGCTGGAGGCAGCACCGTATTCACCGAGCTCGACCTGGCAGTCGCCGATGTTGATCTGGGCCAGGACGGAAAGGACGTCGTCCTTCAGTCCGGCGTCCCCGAAAGCTTCGATGGCGCCGGCGTAATCACCCTGGCTGCGCAGGATCGTGCCCAATTCGAAGCGGGCGCGGGCGGCGGCGGCGGTGCCGTCGTGGTCATCGATGATGTCGTAGAGGCCCGGGTAGAGCCCGTCGCCGTTGAGGGCGAGGTCCACGCTGTCCATCATGAAGTACTGCTCGGCGCGCCAGCTGTCCTGGTTGGCCTCGAGCTCGGCGGGCTCGCTCACGAACTTGCCGTAGCCGACCACGGCCACGATGAGTACGGCCACGGCGCCAATGGCCATGGTCAGATTGCGGCTGTTGTTCTCGATGAACTGCTCCGTTTTGCCTGAAAGGTCTTGGGGCGTACCGGTGGTGTTGTTGTCGGCCATGGAGGTCGTGTCCTGTGTATTTCTTGATAAGCTTCGGGAATCGCAGTGGAAAACCCCGGTCGCATCAACGGACCATTGGCCCACTTTTGCGGACGGCAAAAATAGCCAAAGTGACCGAGTCCAAAACCCCTCCGTCCGGCATGCGCCTATTGCGGCTGCAGTTGCTCGATTTCAAGAACCACCCGGAGGTGGAGATGGCGCTGTGTGCCCAGGTGAATTGCCTGTTGGGAGACAACGGTGCCGGCAAGACCAATGTGCTCGACGCGGTGCATTACCTCGGGAATGCCAAAGGGTATTTCAATCCGATCGATTCACAGAACATCCGACACGGACAGCCTTCATTCATGGTGGAGGGGACGTTTTCGCTTGACGATGGTCAGGGGGAAGAGCAAGACAGGGTTGCCTGTGCGGTGGTCAAGGGGCAGAAGAAGGTGCTCAAGCGCAATGGTAAGGCCTATGCCAAGCTGGCGGACCACATCGGTCGCTACCCCGTAGTCATGATTGCTCCGGCGGATGCGGCCTTGCTGCACGACGGCAGTGAAGTGCGCCGCAAATGGATGGACCAGGTCATCAGCCAGTACGACCGGCCCTACCTCGACCGTCTGATCCAATACCACCACCTGGTGCAGCAGCGGAACAATCTGCTCCGATATTTTGCGGAGAACAGGACGTACGATGAGGAGCAGCTGATTCCATGGGACGAGCGCATGGTGCCACTCGCCACTTCCATCGCCGCCCAAAGGGCCGTCTTCATCGCGGAATTCGTTCCGGAGTTCCAGCGGATCCATGCCGAGCTCTGCCGCGGTCGGGAGGAGGTGGGATTGGCGTTGCACACCAAGGTGGAGGCCGCTTCGTTTGCCGAAACCCTGAAAGGGGCGCGGGATGATGACCGGCGCCTGAGGCGATCCACCGTGGGCGTGCACAAGGATGACGTGGATTTCCGTTTGGGAGACCACGCCCTCAAACGGTTTGGCAGTCAGGGTCAGCAGAAGACGTTCCTGCTGGCGTTGCGCTTGGCGCAGGTCGAGCACCTCGCTGCCCGGGTGGGGCGGCGTCCGATTCTGCTGCTCGACGACATCTTCGACAAGATCGACGCCCACCGCGCCGGCGCCCTCATGGAAGTGCTGGGGCGGACGGAGTTCGGTCAGGTCTTCATTTCGGATACCGACAATGAACGCATTCCGGCTTTGTTGCGCGAAGCGGGTGTTCCCTTCAATGCTTGGTGGGTTGATGGGGAGGGCGTTCGCGCCATGGAAACGGAAGCGGCTGCGGAGTGATGAAGGGGCGCACACAGGGAAGTTCTCGGGGAAGTGGACGTGTGGGCAGGGCGCCGCGCAAGGGGGAAGCGGTTTCCCTTGGTGAGGCCTTGACTGAGTGGCTGCGCTTGAGCGGCCATGGGGCCCGCCTGGAGGATGCCCGTTCCGAAGCCGCCTGGAAGGACGTCATGGGAGAGGCCGTGTCGAGGAAGACCCGATTCATCCGGGTACGCGATGGCGTCATGGTCATTGAGTTTGATTCCGCTCCCATGAAGGAGGAGTTCCTCATGGCAAAAACGCGAATCCGGACACTGATGAACGAGCACCTCGGGAGGGAAGCCATCAGGGAGGTGATCATTCGTTAGTGCAGCCCTCGCCGGGATTATCTTTGGGGCCGAACCCATGCGCGCCCTCATTTCCTTCGTTACCCGGTTCATTCCGCGGCACCTGCTCCAGCGTGTGGCCCACATTGCATTGCAGTTGCTGTCGCCCTTCTACCGCGGAAGCCGGTTCGAAGACCCCATCAACGGTCGGGGATACCGCAAACTGCTCTCGTATGGTCGAGGGGACCGCAGCCGCCCGAATGCATTGGCGCCAGATACTTTGAGCCTGGAGCGCCACCGTGCCGTGTGGATGTACCTCACCGAGCACAGTGATATGTTCAATGGAGGTGAAGGCCGCCGTATGCTGCACCTCGCTCCCGAGTATTGCTTCCTCAAACGGTTCAACAGTGCGAAGGGCCTTGAAATCATCCGGGCGGACCTGGTGTCCCCATGGGCCGATGTGCACTTCGATGTCCATGAGATTCCTTACGATGATGGTCATTTCGACATCATCATGGGCAACCACCTCATGGAACATGTGGCCGACGACCGCAAGGTCATGGCAGAATATTTCCGTGTGATGAAGCCCGGTGGCTGGGGGATTTTCCAGGTGCCGATGGACCGCGCGAACCCCCAGACCATGGAGGATCCCAATGTGACCGACCCCGCAGAACGGGAGCGCCTGTACTGGCAGCGCGACCACGTCAGGCTCTACGGTATGGACTATGCCGATCGATACCGCGCCGTCGGTTTCGAGGTGGAGGAGCTGGACCTGCAGAACCTGTTCGGTGAGGAGCGGTTCAACCGCTGTGCCCTTGGTGGCGAACGGTACTTGCAGGTCGTGCGCAAGCCGGCTTGATGGACATCATTGAATTAGGAGGACCTGTTTGCGTCCCTGTTCATCCGCAGCCCGGAATAGGAATGTGGCGCGCATGGGTCAGTCGGTTCGGGGCTTGGGGTCAATGCGTTCGACACCGTGAATGTTCAACAGGCTCCGTGAAAGGCCGTCGGCGCGGC
>CALKUW010000312.1 GCA_937996585.1 uncultured Flavobacteriales bacterium | reverse complement strand
CTCACCCGCGTATTCTGGGTGGTGGTGGCGTCCGTGTAATCGGGCGTCACACCATCCGCATGGTAGCCGATGTTTTCAAGCAGTGCTCCATGCCGAATGGAGGCGTGGATGTCCGGTTCGCGCAACGGATCGAGGTCGATGGTCTTGGCGTAGCACCCCCCTTCGAAGTTGAAGATGCCATCCGGGCCCCATCCGTGTTCGTCGTCACCGATGAGTTTGCGGCAAGGGTCACTCGAAAGGGTGGTCTTGCCCGTTCCGCTGAGCCCGAAGAAAATGGCCGCCTGACCGTCCACCCCTTCATTGGCGGAACAGTGCATGGGCAACACCCCCGATTCGGTGGGGAGCAGGAAGTTCATCGCGCTGAACATGCCCTTCTTGATCTCTCCGGTGTACCCCGTACCTCCGATGAGCACGCGCCTGTGGCTGAAGTCGAGCACCGCAAAATTGGCCTGGCGCGTTCCATGGCGCTCTGGATCCGCTTTGAAACCGGGAGCACAGACCACGTGCCAATCCGGACGGAAGGTTCCAACCTCTTCGGCCGTGGGACGTACGAACATGTTGTAGGCAAACAGGTTGGACCACGCCTTCTCGCTCATGATGCGCACGCCTTTCCGGTAATCGCGGTTAGCGCCCACAAAGGCATCGCGCACGTACAGACCCTTTCCATCGAGGTACTGCATCATGTCCGAGTGCAGTGCGGAGGCATGCTCCACGGAGATGCCCTTGTTGATGTCGCCCCACCATACCTGATCCCGGGTGAGGTCATCTTTCACGATGAACCTGTCCTGGGGACTTCGACCGGTGAAGCGACCGGTTTCGATGGCGAGTGCGCCTGTGGAGGTGAGTTTGCCCTCCCCGGCGAGGAGGGTGCGCTCGATGAGCCGAGCGGGGGGGAGATTCCACCAGATGTTGCGGGCTTTGTGTAAGCCAATCTGGGCCAAATCCGGGTGGAATGGCGTGTTTCCTTGGTGTACCATGATGTTCGGGCAGATCATTGCTGTCCCACACCAAATATAGCTCCCCCGTCAGGAGAGGGGCGAAAAATGGCTGTCAGACTTTTCTCACCTTTACGAGCCCTTGGCTCTCCCGGGGCGCCGCAGCCCCATCAGCCACAGGATCCAACCGGCGATCATCAGCAGCCCACCGATGGGGGTGACCGGACCGACCCAGGCCTGTATGGGCCATCCATTCAGCCGCGCGCCCACCAACAGGAAGATGCTCCCCGAGAACAACGCCACACCCGTTTGTACCCAACCGACGCCCATGGTTCGGCCCGTGGCGGTGGCAGCAAGTGTGGCGGCCCCCATCACCAATGCGTAATGCGCGGCCGTACCCCATGATTCGTCTCCTTTCGCATCCAGCACCCCTTCGAGTGCATGGGCGCCGAACGCCCCCATCGCGATGCCCACGATCAACAGAACAGCTGCCCATATGTAGCCGCGTCGGACCTCTTTGCTTTCCATCGTGAGGGCTAATTTGCAGCCAAAGAAACGACCGGATCATTCCGGCCGACCAACCTGCATACCCCTCATGAAACTGCACCTCCTACCCCTCGCCTTCCTTTCCCTGCTCATCGCCGCGTGCGGAGGTGCCGGAGATGGCGCCGCCGCAACCGATGGCGCGTCCGAAACGCAGCAGGAGCAACCGGTGAAGGTCAAGGGTGAAGGCCGCAAGAGGGCTTACACCCCGGAAGAACTCAACGAACCCTACAGCCGGGTCAGCCCGTGGCGCTACATCGTCACGAGTCCTGAGGCCCAATATTTCGAGCGCATGGTCGGCAAGTCCTCCCTCGCAAGGACGGTGCACAACAGTGGGCACGCCATCCTGGTTCCCGAGGACCTCACCTTCACCCAGAATGGCGAATGGAAGGGCATCTTGGACGAAGGACAGGAAGAAGCCCTGGACCGGTTCGTCGGCGCCCACGTCCTGAAGGGCATCAAAAGCATGAAGATGCTGGAGGGCACCTACGAGAACATGAATGGGGAAATGGTCTCCATCGAGCGGGACGCGCAGGGCCAGCTCGTCTGCGGCGGCGCACGCCTGCTCGGAAGGGAAATGGAGACCGACAACGGCCTTGTGATCCCGGTCGTGGGCCTGGTGGAATCGATACAGTGGGAATAATCCCTGTTCCCCTGTCACTTTTGGTCCATTCCAAGGGTTCTACCCTTGCATGCCCATGACCATCCCATCCTCCTTGACCCCATCCTCGAGGCCGTCTTTGTTGCCTTCATGGCTGGCAGCCACGCTGCTTTTCGTCCTCCCATCGGAACCGATCGAGGCACAAAGCACAGATTTCGGTCGATGGGATACGGTCTCGGTATTCGGTCTGGATGGCGCTGGATTGGACAATCCGTGGGCAGGAGGCTTGACCGCGCCGCAGTTCTCCATGGCCGACCTGGACGGCGATGGGGTGCCCGACCTTTTCATCTTCGACCGCAACGGCAACCGCGTCCTGCCTTTCCAGGCCTGTGTTTCCGATGTACCGGAGGAGTCCCTGACCTACCTCCATCGTCCCGACTGGCGCTCGGCTTTTCCTGAAGACCTTCGGAATTGGGTACTGCTGCGCGATGCGAATTGCGACGGGATTGCCGATCTGTTCGTCAACAGCCAGAGCGGTGTGCGGTTGTGGCCCGGGTCCATGGTCGATGACCTCATCGCCTATATACAACCGCCCACCTCGAACATTGTGGCCAACTGGGACTTCGGCAATGGAGACCAGCAGTTGCCCATGGTCTGCCTGAGTACGGACATTCCCGCGTTGGGGGACTTCGATGGTGATGGTGACCTCGACATGGTCACCTGGACGGAAACCTCCTCTACTCTGTACAGCTATACCGGACGCGGCGCCACCGAAGGAAGCACCGGATGCGGGGACACGCTCGTGTGGGATGTGACCAACCGTTGCTTCGGCATGCTCGATGAGGCGTCAGAGGACAATACGGTCTTCATCGGAGAAGCGCACGAGTGCGGTTTCAACGTGGCCGACCCGCGCGCCGAAGGAGGCGTTGCCGAAAGCCCGGAGGTCATGCGCCACGCCGGTGGTACGACGGCCCTGCTCGAACTCGATGGCGACGGTCACCTCGACCTGTTGCTGGGCGACGTATCGTACAACCAGTTCGTGGCCTGCTACATGGACGATGCCGTGGACGGACAGGACAGTACCACCCACACGACCGACCACTGGCCCGCCGACCTGGGCTCGCCGGACTCCTTGAATCTGCAGCGCTTTCCTGCCGCCTTCCACGAAGACATCGACCAGGACGGCGTTCGCGATGTCGTGGTTGCGGCCAACGCCACTTTCGAGGTCGATGGGCGCCACAGCGCCTGGTGGTACCGGAATACCGGCACGGAAGCCTCCCCGCAGTGGTCACTCCAGACGGACGCACTGCTTCAGGAGGACATGATCGACCTCGGACGCGGCGCCTACCCGGTCTTCACCGATTTCGATGGCGACGGCCTGCTGGACCTGGTCGCCTCCAACAAGGAGCGCTACCTGGGGCCGGGCAACACCCCCTCCATGCTGCACCGCTTCCGTAACGTGGGAACAGCTCAGGCCCCGGCATTTCAGCAGTTGGATACGAATTGGCTCGCTCTGACGGAATTCGGGCTCGAAAGTGTGATCGCTGAATTCGGCGACCTCGACGGGGATGGGGATGAAGACCTCCTCATCGGAGATGAGTTGGGCACCCTGCACCGCTGGGAGAACACCGCCGGCCCCGGGAACCCCATGGAACTTGTGCTGGCCGAAGCCGCGGTGGTGGATGCCGATGGCGCCGTCATCGACGTGGGGCAATTTGCCGCACCCGCCCTGCACGACCTCGACGGGGATGGCGACCTCGACCTCATCGTGGGCGAGAAGAACGGCAACCTCAACCTGTACGAGAACACCGCCGCAAGCGGACTGGCCGTTTTTTCCTTGGTCTCCGCTGGGGCGGGCCAGGTTCAGGCCGACAACCTCCTGGGCATCAATGGATTTGCCACACCCGAGGTATGGGCGACGGACTCGGGGCTGGTGCTGGCGGTGGGCAATGAGCTCGGGCACCTGCAGTTGTTTGACTGCCCCGCCGACCCGATCACCTCGGCAGAGGAAACATGGCCCGAGGTGGACGACACGTGGCTCGGCCTTTACGAGGGGGAATTCGCCGCCCCGGCTCTCGCTGACCTCGACGGGGACAGCCACCTCGATCTCGTGGTGGGCATCCGGGATGGAGGAATGACCCTGTGGCACGGAAATGCCGATGCCGACGCCGTCCGGGAATGC
>CALKUW010000311.1 GCA_937996585.1 uncultured Flavobacteriales bacterium | reverse complement strand
GTCTTCTTCTATCAAGCCACTGGAAGTTCCCTGGCCGACAACTGCGACGCCAACGGCAGCATCACCAAGCAGGCATCCAAGACGGGTACCGATTGGGAGACAGCGGGGGCGAGTGTGACCTATGACTGCTCGGAGGCCGGTGCGCAGACCATATACGTGCGGGCTACGGACAGCTACGGCAACGTGACGACGACCTCGGGTACGATCACCATCACGGAATCCGCGCCGACGATTTCCAGCCTTTCCTCAGGTCAGACGGAGGTGCTCGGCAGCGAGGGCACAGTGACGATTACGGCATCGGCCTACATCACCGCCACGGACGATTGTTCTTCCGAAGGCAACATGACCTATGAGATCTCCGAGACTGCGGGCAGCGGATTTGCCACCACATTTGTTGCGGATTGCGCGGACCTGGGCAGCAAGACCTTCTACTTCCGCGTGACGGACGAGCAGTCCAACGTCAGCGCCGAAAGCTCCACGTCCATCACCATTGCCGACCAGACGGCGCCGGTGGGAACGGCCAATGCCAATACCATTTATCTCGATGCCGCCGGGGCAGCAACGCTGGTTCCGGATTCGTTCCTGACCGGATTGACGGACAATTGCACGGCTTTGGCCTCATTGACCATGGAGATATCGTTGGACACCGAGACGAACTGGCAGCCCTCCATCGCCGTGGACTGCAGCAACCTGGGTACGGCGACCTACAAGTTCCGGGCAACGGATGCGGCAGGCAACACAACGGGAGAATTGACGGCCAATGTGACGGTGGCGGACAACATCGAGCCCACAGCCGTGGCCAACGCCATTACGCTCAATCTGGTGTCGACCTCCATCACGCTGGATGCGGCAAACAGCAGCTTCAACACGTCGACCGACAACGACACGTGTACGGCATTGACCAGCACCATCATGGTCGGCAGCAGCCCAGCGTCGAGCACCTATGATTTCACAGCCATCGGTACTTATTCGGTGACATTGTACGTGGTGGATGCTGCGGGTAATGAAAGCAGCGATGTAGCGACCGTGACGGTGACCACAGCGCCCACCTCTTTGTGGTCCGAGGATTTTGAGGATGACCCGGCGGGTGACATGTGCGGTGCGGGAACGCAGCCAGCATATGATTCCAACTTTTCCATCCAATGTGATGGTACGGGTGCCATTGTGGACGTGGCTTCGATCAATGGATCCCAGCAGTTACGTTTCGACAACTCCAACCTGTCTGCCATCGTTTCACCGGTCATTGACATTTCGAGCTACATCGTCGACTTCTCGGTAGAGATTTCAGGTGCCGGCCATGGTGGCGGTGGTGGAAACGCGGAAATCCTCCGCTGCTACTACGCCATAGACGGGGGTGCCTTCGTGGAGGATCTGGTGCTTCAAACCGAAGCATTGACGACCTGGTCTCTGTCCGGCCTGATAGGAAGCACCCTTCAATTGAGGGTGGTTCCGAAATGTTCAAGTGGGGACTTCTGGTACATCGACAACATGCTGGTTCAGGGATGTGAGGACCTCGATGGGGATGGCATTTGCGACCCTGTGGACGACTGCGTCGACTTCCCGGCAGGTGCCTGCGGTTGTACGGACAGGTCCTCCTGTACGTTCAGTGCTGCAGCTACGACGCTGCTGGACGGCTCATGCAAATACCCGGGTGACGAATGCCAAGCCGCCGTGGGCAGCGATTACTACTTCTACGGCGCCAGTTGCGGTTGTGGAACGGCTTATGCCTTCACCTCCCTGTGGTTCGAGGATTTCGCTACGGGAGAGAGCATCGCGGATGGTACGCCAGCTTCATTGGGCAACGATGTTGGCTACCTGGGTACAACGGATGCCGACAACATCCTCGCCACCGGCATCAATGAGTGGAGCGTGTCTTTCGATGATGCCACGGTGAACAACAGCAACCTCAACGATGGAACGGAACCGACGAACTTCTGCACCAAGAGCTACAGTGGAGGCAATGGCATGGAGTTCGATGCCTATCAGCTGAGTGGCATCGAGGCGCGTTGGACCACGGAGAACATCGATGTCTCCAGCTATGGTCAGTTGTTGGTGGAAGTGGCGATTTCGGAGGATGGTACCGCAGTGGGTACGGATTTCCACAAGATTTATCTTATCGAGGATGATGTGGTGCCGGCCACGGCGCTCGATAGTGCCTACGGTGAGCTGGCTTCGGAGTGGCCTACGTTCGAGGCCTTGAACAGTGTGGTGGGCAGCACGGCAAGTACTGCGGCGGTCAGGGTAGCCGTCAAGAACGGTTCGACCTACCGTTCCTTCGACGATGTCCGCCTTTCGGGTTGGGGTGTTCGCGGCTGCATGTCCCCGGACGCGACCAACTACAATGCATCGGCACAGGTGGACGATGGAACCTGCACCTTCACGACGGCATACAGCCGCTATGATGGTGGATTCTCGGACCCGATCTGGGCGGGAACCGATTGTGCCGACCTCACCTGCATCGACCAGGAGTACATCGAGATGCGCTCTTTGCCGGTGTTGGATGCGGATGCCTCGACCAACCAGAATTTCAGGGTGACCAAGGGTACGACGGTGACCGTCGACGGGACCCAATTCAACGCAGAGACTGGGCTGTTTGACCTGTACGTCCGGGACCTTTGGGTGGAGGATGGTGGTCTTGTCAATATTCCCTTGGGCTACGGGCTCAAGGTGTTGGGGACGTTCACGGCCGAGGACAGTGACCCGTTCATCGGTGATGGTGAGGTGTGCTTCCTCGGAACATTCACCATTCCGGACGGAGAAGGCCAGCCTGATTCAGTAGGGGTGGGCAATGTGGATTTCCCTGAGGGCTCGACGCTGTTGCTTCCCAATGGCAAGCAGATCAATGTCCGCGGAAATATTTCGTTTGATGCCGTTCCGCCGCTCGGTATGACGGGAAAGGTGGTGCTCGATGGTTCCTCCGCCCAAACGATCTCCGGAGCGGGTGCGACGTTTGACGAACTGGAGATTGCGAATACGAACGTCAATGGTGTCAGCCTGCTCAATAACGTTCGGATCAAAGCGCGCATGGCCATCAAGGAGAATGCCAAATTCGATGCGGGCTCGGCCTACATCCGTTTCGCTTCGAACGGCAACGGAAACGCCCTGTTGGATCCCGTACCGGCCTCTGCTACGTTCATTGCGACCAATGCAGGAGGGCGCTCTGCCGCCAACCAATCCCAATCCTCGGCTGTCCGCGCCGAAGTCGAGCGCTACATCGCCCCCGACGATGATGG
>CALKUW010000310.1 GCA_937996585.1 uncultured Flavobacteriales bacterium | reverse complement strand
TCGCGGTAGTACCCGCTGCGGAAATCACCGTCGCCGAATTGACGGGCGAGGGCCAATTGCGCCACCTCCTTGCCATCACCGAAGATGCCGAATTTGGCCTTGCCCGTCAGCACTTCCTTACGGCCGAGCAGGGAAGCCTCACGGCTGATGCAGGCGAGTCGGTAATCATTCAGGGCGACCTTCCTCAGGTCCTCCCCCGTTTCCAGCGCGAGTGTTTCTCCCATGGGCGTTGATGGTGCTGCGCGAAGGTACCGCGCCCGGCGGCATCAAGCCGCACCACCCTGTATCGCCAACCAAAGCTGGTCTTTCAACCGATCGACCCCCTCCCCCGTTACAGCACTGAAATAGTGGTGCTTGAGGTCGCCCAGCGAAGCCGTCACTTCCTCCCGGAGTTCCGCATCGAGCAGGTCGCATTTGCTGATGGTCAGGATGCGGTCCTTTTCCAGCAGTTCCGGATTGTACTGCTCCAATTCGGCGAGCAGGATGTGGTAGGATTCCGCGATGTCGTCGGCATCTCCCGGCACGAGGAAGAGCAATACGGAATTGCGTTCGATGTGGCGCAGGAAGCGCAATCCCAGGCCCCGGCCCTCGTGTGCCCCCTCGATGATGCCGGGGATGTCCGCCATCACGAAGCTGCGGTCGCCGCGGTAGGACACCATACCGAGGTTGGGGCGCAGCGTCGTGAAGGGGTAATCCGCGATTTCCGGTTTGGCGGCACTCACCACGCTGAGCAGGGTGGATTTGCCGGCATTGGGGAACCCCACAAGGCCCACATCGGCCAGCAATTTGAGCTCCAGGATGCGCCACAACTCCGTACCATCCTCACCCGGCTGGGCATAGCGTGGCGTCTGGTTCGTGGACGACTTGAAATGGTCGTTGCCGAGGCCGCCGCGCCCACCGGGCACCATGACCCACTCCTGTCCGTCCTCCGTGATCTCACCTACGACCTCGCGGGTATCCGCATCCCGCACCACCGTTCCGATCGGCACATCAAGGAATTCATCCTGCCCATCCGCACCGTGGCGGCGGTTGGCCCCACCGGACTCGCCATGTCCAGCTGAAATATGCTTGCGGTATTTCAGGTGCAGCAGCGTCCACATCTGGGCATTGCCCCTCAGGATCACATGACCGCCCCGACCGCCGTCACCTCCATCAGGACCACCCTTCGCCGTCGTACGGTCGCGGTGCATGTGCGTGCTGCCCGGGCCACCCTTTCCGGAGCGGCAGCACAACTTCACATAGTCGACGAAATTCTCGCTCGCCATGGGGCATCAATGGCGCGCAGGACTCAGGAGAGTCCCTCGATGGCGGTTTTGAGCCGTCCGAAAATGTCCTCGATGGTGCCCGTCCCCACAATCCCCGCGTACTTGTCCTGACCGCGGTAATGGTCTGCGACCGGAGCGGTCTCGGCATTGTAGACATCGATTCGGTTCTGGATCACGGCGGGGTCCGCGTCATCAGCACGGCCACTGGTCTCGGCCCGCTTGGCCAAACGCGCCTTGAGTTCCTCCTCGGGCACTTCCAAAGCAAGCATGCCACTGATGGCCTGCCCCTTCTCATCGAGGAAGGCGTCCAAGGCAACCGCCTGTGCCGTCGTCCGCGGGAATCCATCAAAAATGAAGCCGCTCGCATCGGGGTGCGCATTGGCAGAATCCTCCAGCATGCGAATCGTCACATCGTCGGGCACCAGCTTGCCCTGGTCCATGTAGGACTTGGCCAATTGACCCAACTCCGTCGCCCCCTTGATGTTGGCGCGGAAAATGTCGCCGGTGGACAGGTGGACGAATCCGAAGTGGTCAACGAGCAGTGCACTCTGGGTGCCTTTGCCGGCCCCCGGAGGGCCGAAGAGGACGATGTTGCGCATGGGCGGCGAAGATAGCGCCCCCACCGACTGCCTAATTTCAGGTGGGCCACAAGTGGGGGCCCGGACCGGAATGAGCTGTCGATTGACCATTGCTACGTGCCTCGCATTGTCGCTGACTTCGCCACCCCTTTGGGCGCAAGACATTGGAGAACAACCACATGGCAGCATTCGTGACACACCTTCGGTCACGTCCGGATGGCTGATTGTACCGCGCTCCCCAAGGGACATCGAAGACCTTCTGAACGACCATGGACTCGCGGAATACAGTGCCCTGAACCGGCCATTCGGGTGCCTGCATGTCTACGCGGACAAAGTGACCTCCAACGCGCACAAACTGGATTTCATGCTTGATGCGCTTCGCAAGGATGACCGGGTGGTCCTGGCGCAGGCCAATCACGAGGTGGAACGGCGAGGTTGGCCCAACGACCCCGCCGTAACGGCACAATGGCACCACCAACACCCCAACGGCAAGGACCTGGACAGCGAGGGTGTATGGCCCATCACCAAGGGAGGCACCAATCCGCTGGGGTTCCAGCCGGTCATTGCCATCATCGAGGGTTTCGATCCCGACCACCCGGATCTCACGGAGAACACGCTGTTGAACACCGCCGAAATCCCCAACAACCAGGTGGATGACGACGGCAATGGTTACGTCGACGATTACCTCGGTTGGAATCCCTGGACGGGAAACGATGTGATTTCACAGGGCGACCACGGCACGGCCGTGGCCGGCATGGCAGGCGCCATTTCAGGAAACGCCTTCCAAGGTGCCGGGGTAGCGCCGGAAGCCAAGCTCTTGCGCATCGACGTTGGTCCATTGACGGAAGCCGATGTCGTCGCAGCTTACGCCTACGCTCACGATTTGAGATCGCAATTCAATGCGACACAGGGTCAGGACGGCGCGTTCATCGTCGCGACGAATGCCTCCTGGGGCATCGACTACGCGGATCCCGGCGACCACCCGATCTGGTGCGCCGTCTACGATTCCCTCCTCGAGGTCGGCATCTTGAATTGCGCCGCCACCGCCAACCTGTCCATTAACGTCGACCTCGTTGGCGACATGCCCACCGCCTGCAGCTCGGAAGGCCTCATTTCCGTGACCGCCGTGGATTCCACAGGAATGAAAAGCCAAGCCGGATATGGCGAGGAATCGATTGATTTCGGTGCACCGGGCAAGCACCTCCTGCTGCCCACGGGATGGGATACCCCAGAAGACAGCAGTATGGTCATCTGGAACGGCACTTCCTTCGCGAGCCCGGCCGCAGCAGGCGTCATCGCGCTCATGTATGGAGCGCCCTGCCCCGAATTCGCGGGACAATGCCTGGCACAACCGGCACTCGCTGCCTTACGCGTTCGTGAAGCCCTGTTGACCGGAACCGTCCCGGAACCCCAGCTCGAAGGCATCACCGCCACAGGAGGACGACTCAATTCCATGGCTGCCGTCCTGGCGCTCATGAACACTTGCTCCAACATCGACACTGTGGGATGCACCACGCCGGAAGCATGCAACTTCAACTGGTTCGCCGTGGAGGACGATGGCACCTGTGACACCACGACCTGTCACGGCTGCACCGACGTGGAAGCCTGCAACTACGCCCCCCTCGCCGTTCACAATGACGGCAGTTGTACCCACCCGGATACGGGAGTCGATTGCACCGGTGCATGTCTCTGGGAAGTCGATTACGATACAGAGTTGGATGCGGGAGCTGCTTCCCTGATCCAGCTGAGCGGAACAGGTGGAGGCGATCATCTTCAAGTCTCCCTGAACTTCACGAGCGGCGGTGGAGCCTGGGCATCCGATCAGGTACTCATCATCGTGGCCCCCGATGGATCAGCGCGCCAACTGGGCGGTTTCAGTCCATTGACATCGGCCCTGCTTCCGGAAAGCGTCGACCCGGAAGTCCTCGATTGGTCGGGCACTGTGCCCTTCTCCTGGGCCACCAATGCACCAGGTCAATTTTCAGCAAGCTACAGCCTGGCCGACCTGGGAGGTGCAGGCATCTGGACATGCCATTTCATCAATGTTTTCGGGGGAGCGGGAACAAGTGCAATGCAATGGAACATTCAGTGGCCCAACTGGTGCCACCACCACCTGACCGATTGCCCTGGTGACCTCGATGGTGATGATGCCATCGGCGTCATGGATTTACTCTGGCTGCTCTCCAATTGGGGTTGCGAATCCCATTGCATCGGTGACATGGACCTCAATGGTCAAGTCGGGGTCGCCGATCTGGTCCTCCTGCTGGGCACCTTCGGCGAAGGGTGCTAAAACATCGACAAACAAAATTATACATGGTGTAATAGCCGTGTAAAATTTGTCTACGGTGTTTATAAGGGGACCAATAATGTGGACTTTTACGCAGAATGCGCTTGACCTACTTGACCATGCCTCGTATTATCCATCTGTGTATCGCCTTTTGTATGCTGCTGTCGGGGGGGCAGCTGCTCTGCCAGGACCTGCAATCCATCCTCGCTGGTTCCAACACACAGCTGAGCGAGGCCCAGCTCCTCGCCCTGAACAACTTCTCCATCGAGATTGACACGGTCGCCGTCCATGACGGAATGGTAGGTTCTATTGACTTGACTGGTTACTCCACTTATCGCGTCTACATCAAAACAAACTCACCCGACGATTTCGTCGGCGCCATTTTCGGAGCTGATGAGAAGCCCCTTTATCTTTCAACGACAGGGGATTTCTTTCAAAGCGATTTTGGAGGCGAAACTCCGCAGGCAGTAGTTCCCGCCTTTTTTGATGCATTTCCCTCGCTCGAGTTCGACAGCTGGTTGACCATCGGGATCAGTCAAGCGTATTCAACTGACCTCAATGAAGGACCTCTCAACGTGCTCTACTCTAGTGCTCAAGATTGGAGGATTCCCTTTGAAGAAGATGGAACGAGTTTTGCCATCAGCAACAACACCGGTGGAGGGATTTTCTGCCTTCCATCCGTCTCCAATGGTGTAGCGGGAACAGAACAACGCGTGCTGGTTGCGCAGCTGACCACGAACGGCGACATCAATGGAACCTTGCAAGCCCAAGTGTATCTGGAGGGTGATAACCAGAATGGCACCGTTCAAGTCACCCTCTGTGTGAATGATGTGAATGTATTGGGTGACGAATACACCTGTGACTTGGACTCCATTTATGGCTGTCTTGACAGCCTCGCCTGCAACTATGATTCTGTAGCACTCATTGATGATGGAGGCTGTTGGTATGCGCTCCCAAACCGCGACTGCTTGAACAACTGCCTGAACGATGCCGATGGCGATTTCATTTGTGACGAGAATGAAATCCTCGGCTGCCAAGACCCCTCGGCCTGCAATTTTGTTGCTGATGCTACAGACTCTGCACTTTGCTTTTTCGATGTTGATGCATTGGGTATCTGCGGCGGAAATTGTGAATCTGATGATGACATTGATGGCATCTGTGACACCGACGAAATTCCAGGGTGTCAGGACAGCTCCGCCTGCAACTTTGATTCCGATGCAACGGATGATGACGGATCTTGCGAATTTGAAAGTTGCGCCGGTTGTATCGATGCCGCGGCCTGCAACTACGACGAGACTGCCACCATCGACGACGGGTCCTGTTCATTCGCCGAGGCCGGTCTGGATTGCGACGGCAACTGCCTGAACGATGCCGACCAAGACGGCATCTGTGATGAGGACGAGATCCCAGGTTGTACCGATGCCTCAGCCTGCAACTTTGATGCTGCGGCTACCGATGACGACAGCTCCTGCACCTACGCCGAGGCCGGGTTGGATTGTGACGGCAACTGCCTGAACGATGCCGACGAAGACGGCATCTGTGATGAGGACGAGATCCCAGGTTGTACCGATGCCTCAGCCTGCAACTATGATGCAGCGGCTACCGATGACGACAGCTCCTGCACCTTCGCCGAGGCCGGATTGGATTGCGACGGCAACTGCCTGAACGATGCCGACGAAGACGGCATCTGTGATGAGGACGAGATTGCGGGTTGTACTGACGCTTCCGCATGCAACTTTGATGCTGCGGCTACCGATGACGACAGCTCCTGCACCTACGCCG
>CALKUW010000309.1 GCA_937996585.1 uncultured Flavobacteriales bacterium | reverse complement strand
CGCAGCACGATGTGTTCCTCCTGGAACAGGTCCGCGCCCGAAAGCGAGATGAGGGCCTCTTCCACGGGCGTTCAGTCGACCTGATAGTCGGCCGGGTCAATCTTGGCGTTGACGTCCACATCCGTGATCGTCATCTTCATTTCCTGTCCCATGTTCTTCATGGTGATCTCACTCTCGAAGAGCACACCCTTCGCTTCCATGGTCGGGCCGTATTCGAGGGTGATGGTCATCTCGCCGCGCGGGGAGCTCTCGGTGCGCACCGTCCTGCGGCGCAAACCGGATTCCACATCGAACCAGTGGCTCTCGAAGGACTGGCCATCGCGGCGAAGTTCCACGAGGTAGACGGGCTGGTCGTCGATCTTGTCGATGCCGAGCAGCTCTGCGTCGATGCCATAGTCGGCCAGGTGGATGAACTCGAGGAGGTCGTGGTTGCGTTTGGCGTCCATGATGGCATCCTCGTCCATGGGGTTGTTCTGGCCCATGGCGGACTCCACGCCCTTCTTGCCGTCGAAGCGGGTTTCCTGCATGACGTTGCCACCGGCGCTCACACGGCTGTATCCGCCGCCGCCGTTCTCGTGGCCCTGCTCCATGACGAGTTCCATAGCACCGGCGGCCATGCTGCCGGTGGTCTTGATGCTCTTGAACTTGTCAATCTTTCCGGCACCACCGCGGGCGGTGTAGTAGGCGTTGAAGACGTCTATCGCGGTCATGCCTTCCGGGGCAGCGTCGAGGTCCTTGAGCGGCTCACCGAACGGATCGAAGAACTCCACCTGGCCGGAAGCTGCGAACTGGGCGAGGCCATCGGCCACGTCGCGGTTGCCGGCGATGGTGATGTTCATGTTGTCGGGGCGCAGGTAAGTGCGCGCCACGCGCTGGACGTCCTCCACAGTGACGGCGTCGAGCCGGGAGAGGTAGGTGGCGTAGTAGTCGGCCGGGAATCCGTAACGCTCGATGTTGAGGGCGAAGCGGGACAGGGTCTCGGGGCGCTCCAGCGACAGGGCGAAGCTGCCATTGAGGTAGTTCTTGACGAACTGCAGCGTGCTGTCCGGAGCCGGGGTTTCCACCATGGTGCGGATCTCAGAGAGGAACTCGACGAGGGAGCTGTCGGTCACTTCGTTGCGGACGCTGGCGCGGGCGCTGAAGCTGGCGACAAGCTCATCCGGTCCGATGGAGCTGCGCGCCCCGTAGGTGTAAGCCTTGTCTTCGCGGAGGTTCTGGTTGAGGCGGCTGCCGAAGAACCCGCCGAGCATGGTGTTCATCACGCTCACGGCTACGACGTCCGGGTGTCCGGGCTTGAGGTAGACGGGGAAGGTGATGTTGATGACGCTCTGGACGGCACCAGGCACGGGCGCGAAGCAGACGCGGTTGCCGGCCGGTGGAACGGGGCGGGCGAAGCGCTCGGAGGCCACCTCATTGGGCCGCCATTCGCCGAAGTACTGTTGCGCTTGTTCCTTGGCTTTGGCGGGTGTGATGTCGCCGACCACCACGAGGTAGGCCACATTCGGCTTCCACACTTTGGCGTAATGGTCAAGGAGGTCAGCGCGGGTGATGGCCTTGACCGTGGTCTCGTTGGAGCTCTCACCGTAAGGGTGCTTCAGTCCATAGCACATGGCGCGGGACAGGCGACCTGAAATCTGGTTGGCGTCGGTGGCGCTGCTGGCAAAACCGCTGAGGGTCTGCTTGCGCTCCTTTTCGAGTTCCTCCTCGGGGAAGGTCGGGTTCATGAGCACGTCCGACATGATCTCGAGCAGGGTCTCGCTGTGCTGCACGAGGCAGCGGCCGTTCATGCCGAAGCCGGAGGTTCCGAAGCTGGCGCCGATGCGGTCCACGGCTTCGTCAATCTCGGCCTTGGTGCGGGTGGCGGTTCCGGCGCGCATGAGCGAGCCCGCCATGGAGGTGTAGCCGGCCTTGGCCCCTTCGAAGATGGGGTCGACGTCGAGGGTCAGTCGGTAGCTGACGCGGGGCAGTTTGTGGTTCTCGACCACGATGAGGGTCAGCCCGTTTTCGAGCTTCTCCACCGTGTAGTCGCCGAGTACGATTTCCGGAGCGGGTCCGGGCGTGGGGGCCTGCGAGCGGTCGACCTGTGCCGAAACGGCAGCAGGAATCAGGACCGCCAGGGTCAGAAGGAGGGAGGCAATGCGGTTCATTGTGCGTTCTCGTTCATGAAGTAGAGGACGACGCGGCGGTCGTGGTTGTAGTAGTCGACGGCAGCCTGCTGGATGTCCTCGGCCGTGACCGCCATGTAGCGGTCGATCTCGTTGTTGATGAGGTTGGCGTCGCCGTAGTACATGTGGTAGTTGGCGAGCGATTCGGCGATGCCGCGCATGGTGCTGTTGCCCTGCACGAAACTGCTCTCGACCTGGTTCTTGAGTTTGTCGAGTTCCGCCTCGGTGATGCCCTTGGCCTTGACCTTGTTGATCTCGGTCACCATGGCGGTTTCCACCTCCTTGGGGTCGGTGCCGATGTTGGCCACGGCGTAGGCGATGGTCTGGCCGGGGTCCTCGAGACCGAAGCTGAAGGCGCCGCAGAACACGGCGAGTTCCTGCTCGTCCACCACTGCGCGGTTCAATCGGCTGGATTGGCCACCGCTCAGCGCGGTGTTCAGCAGGTCCACGGCGTAGTAATCCGGCGTTCCTTCGGCGGGAATCGGATAGGCCATGAGCACGAGGGGCAGCTGGTCGTCACCCCAGATGGTGTCGCGCACCTCCTTCATCTTGTAGGCCTCGGTGATGTCGGGGCGGGGGATGTCCTTGGTGCCCTTTGGGATGGGACCGAAGTAGCCCTCGATCATCTTCTTCAGGTCCTTGCGGTCGAAGTCGCCTGCGATGGACAGCACTGCATTGTTGGGCACATAGAAAGTCTTGTAGAAGTCGGTGAACTCGGCGTCCTCGGCAGCGTTGAGGTGGTCCATGGAGCCGATGACCGGCCAGCGGTAGGGGTGCTGCTGGTAGGCGCGCTTCATGGTCTCCTCGATGAGGTTGCCGTAGGGCTGGTTGTCCACCCGCTGGCGGCGCTCCTCCTTGACGACCTCGCGTTGGGTCTCGATGCCGATGGCCTCGACCCTGGCGTGCAGCAGGCGCTCGCTTTCCAACCACAGACCGAGCTCGAGCTGGTTGGAGGGCAGCACCTCGTAATAGAAGGTGCGGTCGTTGGAGGTGTTGGCGTTGTTCTGTCCACCCGCGTTCTGGATGTACTTGAAGAATTCGCCGCGGCCGATGTTCTCGGATCCTTCGAAGAGCAGGTGCTCGAAGAAGTGCGCCATGCCCGTGCGCTCGGGGTTCTCATTCTTGGAGCCCACGTGGTACATGACGGACACCGCCACGATGGGGGCGCTGTGGTCTTCGTGCAGGATGACGTGGAGGCCGTTGTCGAGGTCGTACTCCTCGAATTCGATGGGGGCCCGCTGGGCGGAAAGCACCCCGATGGCTGCCGTAAGGCAAAGGGTCAATGTGAATCGCATGGTCCGGTATTCGGATTGGGAGGGGCAAGATAGTCCGCCTGACGGGTAAATTAGGAGCCGATCATGCACCAACACCTTGCCCCCGGTCCATTGAGCTGGGCTGAATTGAAGTCGCTGTATGCGGCACCGCGCATCGCGCTTTCCGATGATGCCCGGGCCAATGTGGTCCGCGCCCACGATTTCCTGCAGGAGGTGGTGACCTCCGGAAAGACGGTGTATGGGGTCAATACGGGCTTCGGCCAGCTCGCCCATGTGAAGGTGGGAGAGGAGGTGCTGCACCAGTTGCAGGAAAACATCCTGCGCAGCCATGCCGCCGG
>CALKUW010000308.1 GCA_937996585.1 uncultured Flavobacteriales bacterium | reverse complement strand
GTCCACCTTCACCGTGCCCTTGGCGAGCGTGGTGATCATGGCCGCGTGGTTGGAGAGCACACCCAACGCCCCGTCCGATCCCGGGAGGAACACGTGGCGGGCTTCCCCTTCGAAGAGGACCGCGTCGGGCGTGAGGATCTCGACCTTCATCAAGCGGCGCTTTCGGCGAGCATCTTCTCACCGGCCTCGATGACCTCGTCGATGTTGCCCTTCAGGTTGAAGGCAGCCTCGGGGTACTGGTCGAGTTCCCCGTTGAGGATCATGTTGAAGCCCTTGATGGTGTCCTCAATGGACACGAGCACACCCGGGATTCCGGTGAACTGCTCGGCCACGTGGAACGGTTGGGAGAGGAAGCGCTGGACGCGGCGGGCGCGGTGCACCACCTGCTTGTCCTCCTCGCTGAGCTCGTCCATGCCGAGGATGGCGATGATGTCCTGCAGCTCGACGTAGCGCTGGAGGGTCTCCTTTACACGCTCTGCCGTGCGGTAGTGCTCGTCACCCACAATCTCCGGAGTGAGGATCCGGGATGTCGAGTCGAGCGGGTCCACAGCGGGATAGATACCGAGCGATGCGATTTTCCGGGACAATACCGTGGTCGCATCGAGGTGGGCAAACGTCGTGGCCGGAGCGGGGTCGGTGAGGTCGTCAGCGGGGACGTAGACCGCCTGCACCGAGGTGATGGACCCCTTCTTGGTGGAGGTGATGCGCTCCTGCATGGCACCCATCTCCGTGGCCAGCGTCGGCTGGTAACCCACGGCGGAAGGCATCCGACCGAGGAGAGCGGACACCTCGGAACCAGCCTGCGTGAAGCGGAAGATGTTATCGATGAAGAACAGGATGTCACGACCGGCGCCTTCCCCTCCGCCATCGCGGAAGTACTCAGCCACGGAAAGACCACTCAGCGCCACACGGGCACGGGCACCGGGAGGCTCGTTCATCTGACCGAACACGAGGGTGGCCTGGCTGGTGATCAGCTCGTCCATGTCCACCTTGGACAGGTCCCAACCGCCTTCCTCCATGCTTTTCTGGAAGGCCTCACCGTACTTGATGACGCCGGACTCGATCATCTCGCGGAGGAGGTCGTTTCCTTCACGCGTGCGCTCACCCACGCCGGCGAACACGGACAATCCGTCGTGTCCCTTGGCGATGTTGTTGATGAGCTCCATGATCAAGACCGTCTTGCCCACACCGGCACCACCGAACAGGCCGATCTTACCTCCCTTGGCATAGGGCTCGATCAGGTCGATCACCTTGATTCCGGTGAAGAGGATTTCGGTGCTGGTGCTGAGCTCCTCGAACTTCGGTGCCGCCTGGTGGATCTCACGGGGACCCGCACTGTCCACCTTTCCGCCGTCAATGCCGTCGATGGCATCCCCCGTCACATTAAACAGGCGACCCTTGATGGCCTCACCCGTCGGCATACTCATGGCACGGCCCATGACATTCACGGCCATACCGCGGCGCAATCCCTCGGTACCGTCCATGGCAATGGCGCGAACCGTATCCTCACCGATGTGCTTCTGGCACTCGAGGACGAGGGGGGGCTGACCTTCCCGTGCGACCTCGAGGGCCTCGAGGATCTTGGGCAATGCCATTCCAGCGGGGAAACTGATGTCCACAACCGGACCGATGACTTGGGTGATGGAACCGACGTTCTGGCTCATGGGAGCTTTTTTTTGCGCGTTGCTGTGGGGCAATACACCCCTGAATTCGGCGCAAAATTAACCCAAACGGGTCACCCGTGAACATCCCGCGTGCCGGGCGGGTGCAAACGAGTTTTCCACGCCCATGAATTCGCGCCGGAAGCGCCCCGGTCAACCTCCCGGAATACACCCCGTCCTAACTTCGCATCACGTGCAGATCCACAGAGGACTTCCCCATTTCCCGCAGGACCGGAAGCGCATTGTGACCACGGGCACCTTCGACGGCGTGCACCTGGGCCATCGTTCCCTGCTCCAGTGGATGAGCGAGGAGGCCCGGAATCAAGGCGCGGAAACCGTCGTCCTGACCTTTCATCCCCATCCGCGGGAAGTGCTCTTCGGACCGAACAGCGGCCTGCAATTGCTGCAGACCATGGGGCAACGGCTGGCCCACCTGGCGGATACGGGAATCGATCACCTGGTCATCCAACCTTTTGACCGGGCCTTTTCCCGTCTCCGGCCCGAGGAATTCGTCCGGGACGTCCTTGTCGAAGGATTGGGGACGACCACCATCGCCGTGGGACACGACCACCGTTTCGGTGCCGGGCGCGAAGGCGATGTCGAGTTGCTGCGGAGTTGCGGGGAAACCTATGGCTTCGGCGTGGTGCACATTCCGGCCCACATCGAGGGGGAATTGACCGTGTCAAGCACCAAGGTGAGGCAGCACCTCGCCGACGGGAACCTGTCCGGGGCAGCGGCCTTGCTCGGCCGGCCCTTCAGTTGGCGTGGAATGGTGGTCGAAGGGGCCGGAAGGGGCCGAGAATTGGGGTACCGAACCGCAAACCTCGAAGCCGTCGACCCCCTCCAGATCACGCCGCCCTCCGGCGTGTACGCCGCCCACATGACCCAGCGCAGCCAACCGGGAGATCCCGAAGGTCATGAAGCAATCAACACCTGGGCCGCCATGGTGCACATCGGACCGCGCCCCACCTTCGATGAGGAAGGTGCAGCACCCACCATCGAAGCCCACCTGCTCGACGCGGACAACCCGGACCTTTACGAAAGCGTTGTGGACCTGACCCTCGTTCAACACCTCCGTGAGGTCCGGAAATTCGACAGTGCAGACGCCCTCGTGGGCCAATTGGAAAAGGACGAGGCCGCAGCGCGCCAAGCCCTGGGATACGCCTGACCCCATGTACAGCGTTCCCTATTCCATGCACGCCATGTCCGGCATACTGCTGAAGACAGTCACCGCCATCATGCTGGGGCTCGCCCTCACCGTGCCTTCGCAGGCACAGGATGAACAGGCGCCATGGCCCGGCCCGGCCACACCGGACTGGGACACCGCCCGCGTCTGGACGGATTTCGAAGCGGCGCTGCAAAGGCCGGAACAGGTGTTGCGACTCGATCTGACCAAGAACAAATGGAAGGAGGTGGATTTCCGGTTGCGGCGCTTCCGCCAACTGCGCGAACTGGTCCTCGACCGCAACAGGTTGGACACCCTGCCTAGATGGATGGGTGAGCTCACCACCCTTGAACGGCTGAGCTTGGCCAGCAACCGCATCGGCACATTCCCGGAATGCCTGCTCACCCTGGAAAACCTGCGTGAACTCGACCTTTCCGACAACATGGTAACGGGCATCCCCGAAGACATCGACGCCCTGGCCTCCCTTGAGAAGCTCATTCTGTGGTCGAATGTCGTCGGTCACTTTCCCCCCTCGCTCAGCCGACTGGACCGGCTTCGGGAGCTCGACCTGCTCCACAACGAGATGTCCGAGGGCGAACAGCAGTGGGTCAAGGAGCTCCTTCCGGACTGCACCATCCACCTGAGTCCTCCCTGTCAATGCGACTTCGACGACTGAACGGACGCTTCATCGTCGTGCTCACGGGCGTTGAAAATGCCGGAAAGACCACCCTAGGAGAAGCCTTGTCCCACCTTCTGGAATGGCCATTACTGGAAGAGGCGGCCCGCACCGATGCTGCCGTGGTGGACGGACGGACGGCATGGGACGACCTGCAACGGTTACAGCACCAGTTCATCCAACAGCTGAGCGACATCGCGACTTCCACCCCTGCACCCGGCATCATCTGCGATACAGGCGGTCTCGTGCTCGACATCTGGGCGCAAACTGTCTTCGGGCAAGGGTTGGAGGCAACGGATGAAGCATTGTCCATGGCCAGCCTCCACCTGCTGGTGCACACCCTCCCTGAGTGGGAACCGGATCCACTGCGCACCCTGCCCGCCCTCGAAGACCGTTTGGAACTTCAGGGTCAATACCGCACAAGGCTGGGGAGCAGCGGGTGCACCTTCGGCGAAGTGGAAGTGGCACCGTTGAGCAAAAGGCGCGACCAGGCGGCTGCATGCATCGCCCGACATTTCGACGCGTGACGGAGCACATCCCACACCCCCGCCATGAACGTGCCGCCGAAGCGGTGGCCGTGCTGCTCAGCCTCGGTTACACCTGGGGCTATCTGCGCGGATGGACCCCGTGGTGCTTCCTTCCTGCCGCAGGAGGCGCCGCCCTGCTGGGCTGGCTGTGCTGGAAGCGGAACATCCTGGCGGAAGCCGCATTGCAGGCCTTCTACGTCGGCTTTGCAGGCTATGGCGCCTGGCTCTCCTCCAGCACACAGGATTGGACCCCGCAATCCGAGCCTTTGACCTGGCACCTGACCGCGACCTGCATCACCGCAGCCGTCACCCTGGCAACCGCCTGGGGATTGCGGCGCTGGACCCGGAGC